>JALTWL010000261.1 GCA_027047045.1 Micavibrio sp. | reverse complement strand
TGTTAAATTTAGAAAAGGCATATGTCAGCTACAAATTTCTTCAAAAAGACCTAAATTTTTTATATGGGGGTGATTGGGCATCTGTTGCGGCGATGGAGGGTAATCGTGATGCCCTCCTTGCTGTTGGTGAACGCCTTCTTTTTGCAAATGAGAATAGTTCGTCTTTTTTTCTTTTTGATAAAAAAATCGCAGTGAAGCAGTCTTACAACTATATATATAACGCGGCTGAACTTGGGCTTGAAGATGCAAAGAAATTATTAGCCACAATTAAACGACATAATGCTGAAATGGATTTTTCTCCCTATGAGAAGAAAATCTCATTCAGGGAAATTTACTGCCCGGTTAGGGGCGTGGTGGAGGAATAGGAGGAGTTATGAAAATTAGATGGGTATTGCTTACTGGTTTAACAATATACCTTTCTCTTGGATTTTATAGGAATTGGGATATTGAACATGGACCTAGGGAAGATGGTGGTTATGATTTGGCTGGGTTGCTTGCTAAAAATGGCAGAGTGAATGTTAGGGAGCTTTATGGCGATGATGTTACAGAAATACAATTTTATGCTTATGAAGGGAATTTTCCTTTAAGCCCTGAAATATGCGATCATAGTAATAGTAAAAGCAAACGTTATTCACAAGTAGTAGCAATAATTCGCAAAGATAAATGTGAAGTCTATGAATTTAAGAGCTTTCTTCGTCTAAGTGTAGATTATGGAAACTGGTCAGCTTCAGTTGATGATAATACAGTAGTGATTGTTGATAAATCGCAATTTATGAAAGATATCAGAGTGATAGAAGAAGGTAAAAACTAAGGAATAGGTATATTATGGGAAATACATTAGAAAATTTAATTGCTACAGCAGATAATATTAAAGAAGCAGTTAAACTGGCAGTAGAAGGAATTTGGGAGGCTAGTGTTAAAGGCTTTGAAGATTTTACTGGATATACTGAATTTCAGGAAGCTGGTGATCAATTTGTAAGGCAAAATAACTGGAATAAAGATCAAGCAAATGCTTATATGCATGCCTATGTTTCCGCAGAATTAACTGTGACTTGGAAGGTGGGTGTTGCAAATAATTTGGGCTGGGGCAGAGAATTTGGCTCCTTATTTACTAGGGATCTTTGGGACGTGATACAAAACAGAGATGTTTCAGCTTTTGTAAGAAGTCAATTAGATTCAAATGGTGATATTTATAATAATCAAATTGGTTTAGTAGTTGGAATGCTAGTAAACAGTGGAATAATTACACGAGAACAAATACCAGAAATAATAAAAGGTGCATTAGATACTGGTCAGTTAATAATAGATAAAAACAATGACCCAAGAGTAAATCTTTTTGGCTATCAAACACCAGATTTTGATCTTGGTTTAGCTATAGTTAGTGCAAATAGTATAAATCTCATTCACCACTGTTTCCCCGCTGGCACGAAAATCCGTCTTGCTGATGGTTCAGAGAAGGCGATAGAGCATATTAGCACTAACGATAAAGTCGCCTCATTTCACCCTGAGCATTTTGCAGGCAAAAGCGGGTTGGAGGGGCAGAGGGTTGTTCGTCTGTTTGAGAATATTACCGACATAAAACGAAAACAAAGACTGAATTTGGTTAAAAGAAAGAGAGCGGCGTGATGAATAAATATAAGATAAATTTTGTAATTATTTTCACGATTCTTTTACTTTCTCAAGTAATTCCTGCTTACTTAACATATTTATTTGTACAAAATAATCTTGGTGATGATTTTTATATTTATAAAATTTTAAACGGCATAAAAGTGAAAGAAATTGATTATGGCGCTGTTTTCTTGCTCTTCGCTTCAATGTCAATTCCAAGCATAATAATTGCTTTGTTAATTTTATTGGGTTTTAGATTGTTAAAGTAAACAAGAAAGGTAAGTTTATGTCAGAACATTTATTATATTATGGAAATGATAGGATTAATTCGATAGTTAACGATAGCCAGGGAACTTTTTCTTACCAAAATGAGAAAATTGAATATGATGGAAATTTGGTGCCTTTTTATAGATATCATGATGCGGGGAAAACTGCAGTTCTAAATTATAATGATTTAATAATTAAAAGTTCCATAAAGTATGGAGTTGATTCAGACTTCGTGCGTGCAATCGTTTATATTGGAAGGGCAGAGGGTTGTTCGCCTGTTTGAGAATATTACCGACATAAAACTAAAACAAAGACTGAATTTGATTAAAAGAAAGAGAGCGGCGTGATGGGGTGGATAAAGAAATATTGGATAGTAATTCTAGCCTTTGCATTTATCGCTAT
>JALTWL010000260.1 GCA_027047045.1 Micavibrio sp. | reverse complement strand
AGCTCAATTTTACCCCTTTCATCTAGCCCTACACACAAAATATCGTATTCTTGCAACATTGTAATTGTTCTTGCGATATTCACCTCTCTAAATACAGGCACATGTTCAACCGCTCCACATGCAACTTTTGCCAGAGTTGATTTTATTTCTGGTGTATGCTTTTTTTGTACTATCATAGCTTTTGCGTTAAACACAGCAGCTGACCTTAAAATCGCCCCTATATTGTGAGGGTCTGTTACTTGGTCAAGTATAATAAATATGTTATCTGCTATATTGTCACTCTCTAGAGAGTTACAGAATTTTGAAAGCTCTGGTATGTAAAGCTTTTGAGCATTGATAGCAACACCTTGATGTACTGCTTCTGCAGGCAGCATGGACTCTAACTTATCTTTTGTTACAATTTTAGGCTCTGGTCTAATAAGCCCGCTTCGTTTTGCTTTTTTGAGTATATTTTTTATAGCCTTAAATCCCGCATCTGTCGTAATAATATCATGAATATGTCTTTTGGGGTTTAATATCGCCTCACCAACCGCATGCAGCCCAAACAAGTCACAATTTTTTTTATTTATATATTTATTTGTATTTTTTTTCTTAAAGTTTTTTCTCATATCTTTCACATATTTATAAATTTTTTTAATTATTTTGTATATATTTGTTGACTATAAAGCAATATATATTTATATCTTATTCCACCTGCGGAGGGGTGGCCGAGTGGTTAAAGGCAGCAGACTGTAAATCTGCCCGCATAGCGTACGCAGGTTCGAATCCTGCCCCCTCCACCACAATACAGCATTCTCTAACAGCAACAATCTGACTTAACTATATAAAATTAAACAATATTATTAACTTACAGCGTTTTCAGCCTTTACTGTAGCGGGACAGTTAGAACGCCTGACAAGACAGTTAGAATGGCAAAAATAACTAATCCCGCATCTTAATTCTTATGTAAATATATTTCTATTTGATATTAACAGGTCTTTGCCATAGTCTTTTTCACAACCATAATATGGTGGGTCTAAGTAAAATAATGTTACTTCGTGTCAATAAAATTGCTACGCATTTTGGCTTAACATTATTTTTCTTTATTAGCGAGAACACTATCAATTCCCAATTTTTTCCTAAAATCTGGGATAGGTTTGTTTACGCAATGTTCTAAACCAATTTCTTCAAAATCAGTTTGTAACCACTCTCCATTTAAAAAAGGCCTAACCTTTTCTTTTGCAATATAAGTAAAAAATTCAAGCCCTCAACCAAATGTGAAACATCAATAAACACACTGGCAATAGCCGTTGGCTTACTCTAAACCTAAGATACGTAAATTTTTAATTGCGCTTTCTAATTTTTTACCTATTTTATTATAATTGTGATTTTTTATTACATAATTGTAGCCATTTTCACCAAGTTTATTTAGCTCTTCAATTGGCATTTGTTGTAATTTAATCACGGCATTTGCTATAGCATTAGCATCAGAAGAAGGTGTAGTAATACCTGCGCTAGCAAGTTCTATGGGATTATTTGGTACAGAACAGCTAATAACAGTGGGTCTTCCCGCCCCCATATAGTCATAGAGTTTATTCAAAGCAATACCACCTTTTCGTACAACTAGCATATCTTTTACATTTGCAACAAATGCATGGGCTTTTTGTAATTCAAAAAATATTTCATCTTTTTTGACCGCATCTTTAAAAGTAATATTATTTATTTTTTCATTACAACAACGTTTTTGTAATCTTTTTTTGTCTGGACCATCACCGATAAAAGTAAACTCTATTTTATCATTTTTTTCTTGGATAATTTTGGCCGCATCAAGAATAGCATCAAGTGCATTTGCAGGCCCATGTGCACCTGCATAGTATATTTTAAATTTTTCCTGCGGAGTTATTTTTATTTTTTTATAAGGTGGTAATTTCTCTGTATCTACTCCATTTTGTAGCCAGAGAATTTTGTCCAGATTGCCCCCACATGATTTTACATGTTCGTGAATATTTGGTAGTGGAGTTGCAATTAGAGTAGCATTTTTATAAAGTTGTTTTTCTATCCAAGCAAGCATTATTATAAATGGATGATATTTTGAAATATTTCCTATATCTATTAAGGACAGAGGCCACAAATCCCCCATATGCAGGACAAATGGTACTTTATATTTTTTAGCCATTAGCATAGCAGCATAAGCTGCAATAGGCTCAGGCGAACAGCCGATTATTACATCTGGCTTTTCTAGCTCTTTTAAGCCTGTTTTGGTCATTAGTCTTAAAAAAAAGATAAACATATTTAAGAC
>JALTWL010000259.1 GCA_027047045.1 Micavibrio sp. | reverse complement strand
TATGGACCCTTTAATTCTATTTGTATTTTATTGGTATGGGCGGTCTTTAAAATTGCCGCTAGCTGCGTGTCTTCAAAGGTAAGATTTTTTATATCTGCATATTTTACAGTTGTTTTTTTATCTTGACTTTTTGCAAGTTGAACATCGCCTTCTAATTTAAATTTAGGCATTTTAACAGTAAGAGAGCTTATTTTATTTATAGTCTTACCACCGCTATCAATATGAACAAACATAGAGGCAGAGCCGTCTTTATCTTTGTCCTTGCGGTAATATAATATAGGAATATCAATTTGAGCAGGTCTTAATTTTGTATCTATGAAAATTTTACCCTCATTAGAATTTTTAAGTTTTGTATAGGTGAAATCAACGGGCAAAGCATTGGTTTGAATATTAAAAATATGAGGCGGGAGTTTTACTATATTTTTTATTTCATCTTCATTTACTTTAATGTCGCCTGATATTTGATAAGCAATAGTTTTTTCTTTAGAAAAATTATATAAATAATGAAAATCAAGGGGCATATCGCTAAGTTGAGCAAGCCCGTTTATTTGCATATTTTTGTTATTTATTTTTAAATTAAGGGATTTTGACTTTAAGCTATAAGATGAAAAAATATTGTTTATCTTAGTATTAGATAAAATACTGTTAATAGAAATTTTTACATCTTTTGTCTTTAACCCGCGCTTTAGGGGAAAAGTAAAATTCAATTTGCCGTTAACCTTACCTGATACATCATCTAAATTAAAAGCCAGCTTATTTTTACGCATAAATGGTAGGTCTTTAATAGCAGTGAGAGCAGTCTTAATTGTGCCAGCACTTTCAATATTTATGTCTATATTAGGACTACTGCCTATATTGGCAATTTTAACATTTGCTTTTTTTAATTTTATATCATCTATATATCCCGTATTTCCAACTATATTAAAAGAGCTTTTATTATATTTAGCGCTACCACTTACAGCTTTTACTTTGGGCATATTTTTTAAATAAGTAACATCAATATTTTCAAATTCTATTTGTCCATCAATATTTGATATTTTTTCTAATTCTATTTCATTGTTGGCAAGCCTATTAAAAACACCCGCAATGGACAAAGAGGCATTGTTGGCATAGCCAACAGATAGATTATTGGTAACCCATTTTCTAGCGGGGGGAGCTAAAATACTTGGCCAATATTTTTTTAAATCATCTATTGGGAATTTGGTTAATTTAATGTCCCCGACAAATATATTTTGTTTATTATTGGCAATAGAGCTATTTGCTACTATGTGAATATGAGCGTTATTGGGTAAATAAAATGATAGCTGTTCTAAGGTTAGGTCATCTTTTTCTTTTATATAGCTAAATTTTGCTTTTAGGTCAGCAATTGTTATTGGTTCTTTATATAATTTATTAATAGTTACATCGCCTTTATTGGCAAATAAGTCTAAATCTATTTTAGATAGCTCAAATAGATTATTTAAACTTAAATCAATTTTACCAGATAGAGGCATATTTATATATTTAATTACTGGGTATTTAGGGAATTTTTTTGCAAAATCATTGGGGTTTATATCTTGAAAGATAGTTGAGATATTTAAAGATTGCTTTTTTATATCATAATAAATATTAGCCTTGAGATTTGTCGTGATATTTTGGTTGTAGTTGATTAAAATATCGGTGCTAATACTTCCATTTATGGCGTTATCATTGCGAATAAAAAAGGCGTTGGTGGCGTTGCTTTGCCATATTTGGGAATTTAATATATCTTCAAATACGATGTTGGTTTCTTTGAGGCTAATGCGTTTTAAATTACTAAATATATCAGATAAGCTAGATATAAATTTGGATTTATTATTGTTTGATTTTAGCTTTATTGGAAATTCTTTTGTTTTTTTTGTATTGTTACCTAAAACTAATTTATATTCACCATTTATATCTCTGTGAATTTTAAAGGCAAGTCCAGTAAAACTTAATGAATTTATTCGTAATTTTCCAGTGATTGCTTGTGTTAGAGAAATGCCAATATCAGCATGTTTTATGACTAATAGAGGTTTGTTTTCTTCATATAGCTCTATATTGCTAGTTCGTAAATTAAGAGAGTTATTTTCCTTTTGCCAAATAATAGAGCTTCCACCTAGTTTAATTTTTAAATTAGGAAAGCGATTGTTAAATTCTTGTTCAATATGGGGGGCTAAAAAATTAAGAGCAATTGGTCCTTTATATAGCTTCCAGCCAACAAATATTGTAGCTAGTAGCAATATTGCAAATATAATCACTAAAGATTCTCTAAATAGCCACCAACCACCTTTATGTAATATAGCTATATGTTTGGTATATGATATAGGCGAATCGGGCTTATCATTTATTTTGGTTTCGTTTTTTTTTTGCACTATTTGTTTTTTCATAAGTTTAAATATTTTTGATATACCTCTATAATAATTTATTATGAAATAACGCTATATGCTAGAAAAATATCATTTTTTTTGATATTGATATTTTCTATTATATCTATAAAAACAATCAATTTTACCTATTTATTCATTTGGTGTTAAAGTTAAAGAATATAAGGATATTAACCTTAAATAATTAAATGAACATATAAATTTAAAGAAAGGAAAAAATATGTTAGGAGTAGGTGATAAATTCCCAAAATTTAAAGTAACGGCAACTGTATCAACAAATCTGTCAGATGCATTTGTAGATATTGATAATGATACTTATGCAGGAAAGTGGCTAGTATTATTTGCTTGGCCCAAGGATTTTACTTTTGTATGTCCAACAGAAATTGCAGAATTTGGTCGTAAAAATGATGAATTTAAGGCTAGAAATACGCAAATTTTAGGTATGAGTACAGATTCTGAATTTGTACATTTGGCTTGGCGTAAAGACCACCCAGATTTACATGATTTACCATTTCCAATGTTAGCAGACATTAAACGTGAATTATCAAGTGATTTAGGTATAGTTGATGAAGATGCAGGAGTTGCTCAACGTGCAGTTTTCATTGTTGACCCAGAAGGTAAAATACGTTTTGTAATGGTAACTGACTTAAATGTTGGTCGTAATGTTGATGAGGTTTTACGTGTACTTGACGCTTTGCAAACAGGTGAGCTTTGTGCTTGTGGTTGGACAAAGGGTGAAGATACCTTAAAAGTGGCATAATATTATTTATTTAGAAATAATAAAAATAAAAAAATACAGTAACTTAAACTTATAAATAAGGGGCTTTTGCCCCTTTAATTTTTTATATGAAGCTATATTTTTAATGGTTGCGACATAAAACAAAGTCAATTAAATCTGACATTGGCTTTTGTAATTTAGATTCGTCGCTAAATATTGCAATTGCTTTTTTTGCTTTTTGCCCATAACCATTTGCTAGTTCAATTCCTCTGTTTATTATATCATATTTTTGAATTATTTTTAAAGCTTGAGCAAAGTCATTTTCTGTTTGTTCCAAATTACCACAAGTTCTAAGCCAAAATTCTTTTTCGTTATTATTTGCCTCTAAAACAGCAAGAATAAGTGGTAGGGTTATTTTTCCCTCTTTAAAATCATCACCAGTATTTTTGCCAAGCTGATTGGCAACATCTATGTTATAATCCAACAAATCATCTATGATTTGAAAGGCAATACCTAAATTTTCTCCATAAGATTTAAGTGCTTTTCTTTGCTCTATTGAACAACCAGCCGCAAGCCCACCAGTTTCGCAGGCAGCAGCAAAAAGTGCCGCTGTTTTTGAGCGAATAACAGCAAGATAGTTATCTAAGCTACAATTTATATTATTTTTAGTGCTAAGTTGCATAACTTCACCCTCTGCAATTACAGCAGAAGCACCTGAAAGTACATCTAAAATATCAATAGAGCCAATTTCAACCATTAACTGAAATGCACGGCTAAATAAAAAATCACCGACAAGTACTGTGGCCTCATTACCAAATATTTTATGTGCCGTTTTTTTACCGCGTCGCATATCGCTTTCATCTATAACGTCATCATGCAAAAGTGTGGCAGTGTGGATAAATTCAATGGTAGCTGCAAGTTTGTGATGTGCATCATCGCTATAGCCTAAAAGCCTAGCAGAGGCAATCGCAAGCAAAGGGCGAATACGTTTACCACCTGCTGTAATTAAATGAGCGGCAAGCTCTGGTATCATAGGAACACCAGATTGCATATGTTTTAATATAATAGAATTTACAGCCTTCATATCATCAGATAAAAGCGTATTTATATGCTCAAGTGGAGTTTTTTTTATATCTGCATTTAATTTGCTAGCTGTATTTTGCAATTGTCTATACCTATATTTTATCTTAAACCTAGTATAGAATTAAATAACATGATTTTAGGTATAAAACTATGATAAAAACAGAAGAATTTTCACTTTTTAATGGTAAAGTTAAATTAAAACAGCCCCAAAAAGGTTACAGAGTAGCAATAGACCCAATATTATTGGCAGCATCTGTACCTAAAAATTTATTTTTGGATAAAAAAATATTAGATATGGGCTGTGGTATCGGCACAGTAGGATTTTGTATATTAACAAGATTTAAGGCAAATATAACAGCAATAGATATTCAAGAAGATTTAATTGAAATTGCGAAAGAAAACAAGCTGTTAACAAATTCAAATATAAATTTTATTTGTGGAAATATAATAAATTATAGGGTGGATAGTAACGGCTTATATGATGCTGTTATTATGAATCCTCCATATATGCAGATTGGTAATTTGCCACAAAATAAAATAAAAAAAATTGCAAATTTTGAAACAAATGATATAGGACTTACTGAATGGGGGGTGGCGGCATACAAAAATTTGAAATCTGCTGGATATTTATTTTTAATACATAGAAGTGATAGGCTAGATGAAATTTTATGTAAGCTAAAAAAAGCAAATTTTGGTAGTTTCAAGATATTTCCAATTTGGATTAGAGAGGGTGAATATTCAAAACGAGTAATTATTGTTGCTAGAAAAAATAAAAAATCTCCATTACAGTTATTAGCAGGGCTAAATTTGCACACAGATAGTGGCTATAGCAAAATAGCAAATGAGATTATAACAAATGGAAAAGAATTAAGGGGGCTTTTGTGAATATAGAAAAAAACAATCAAAATGATACGGGCAAAAGTGAACTAGAGGGTCAGGGATATATGAAAATATTTGGCTTTGGTAGCTTGGTATATCAACACTCAGCAGAAATTACTTGCCCCAGGCTTAGAAATTTTCGCCCAGCTTTTGTTAGAGGTGCGGTGCGAGTATTCGGCAAGGTAAACTTGCGGGCTGCTTGGCGTGGTGATGCCGATTGGGATAGTATGAAAGTTGCATCTTGCTTTTTAGAAAAACGTGAGGGCTCTATTGTTCATGGTGTTAGTTTTGATATTCCAATAAATGAATGGCCAGCAATGCGAGCGCGAGAAATTGACTATGATGCAAAAGCAATAGAAATTTTTGATATGGAAGGTAATTCAAAAGGCAAAGCAATTACCTTTTTTGGTTATAACAGTGATGAAGATTTTTTAAAAATGATGTCAGAAGGGGATAAAATCTATCTATATAAAAGGCGAAATGGCTACAAGGGCAAAATGTATAGGGATAGTATTTACCCAGGTGATAATTATCTAGGTAAATGTTTAAATGCATATAAAATTGCAGGTGAGGTTGCTTATAATAATTTTTTGGATTCTACTTTGCTTTCTGATAGAAAAACAACCCTTAGAGAATATATGAGCAGTGATATAGTTGCCTCACATTTAAAGCATAGTAAAAATTCACGTCTTTTAAATTTATTTAAATTTTGGGGTAAATAGCCAGTTTACTTCTTTATTGCTTCAGCCACTTGAAATGCAAGTTCAATTGACTGTCTAGCATTAAGCCGTGGGTCGCAGTGCGTATGATAGCGAAGTGATAAATCTTTATCAGTAATTTTATCAGCACCACCTGTACATTCGGTTACATTTTGTCCCGTCATTTCCAAATGTATTCCAGCAGGAATACCTCCACTAGCGCGCATTATTTGGAAGAATTCTTTTAATTCTTGCATAATATCAGTGAATTTTCTGGTTTTATAGCCAGAAGATGATTTCACAGTATTGCCATGCATGGGGTCAGATATCCAAGTTACAATTCTGTCTTCTTTATTTACAGCTTCAACGAGTTTTGGTAGATGTTTTTCAACATTGCCTGCACCAAATCTAGTGATTAGAGTTATTCTACCTGCATCATTTTCAGGATTTAAAATATCTAGCAGTTTAAGCAATTCATCTTTTGATATGGTTGGCCCACATTTAATACCAATTGGGTTTTTAATTCCTCTTAAAAATTCTACATGCGCCCCATCTACCTGTCTTGTTCTATCCCCAATCCACAAGAAATGAGCAGAAACATCATACCAATCCCCAGTTGTGCTGTCAGTTCTGGTTAGAGCTTGTTCATATGGTAAAAGTAGGGCTTCATGTGAAGTAAAAAAATCTGTTTCTTTGACAATATTGCTAGAGCTCATATCAACGCCAACAGCGGTTAAAAATGCAAGTGCATGTTCTATTCTTTTTGCAATATCTAAATATTTTTCTCCTTCTGGGCTGTCGGCAGCAAAATCAAGAATCCATTGCTTTACCCGATGCAAATCAGCATAGCCACCTCTAGAAAATGAACGCAAAAGATTTAAAGTGGAGGTTGCTTGATTATAGGCTTGCAATATACGGTTTGGGTCAGGCTTTCTTGCGTCTTTATCAAATTCTAGTGAATTGATAATATCTCCACGATAAGAAGGAAGGCAAATACCATTTTTGCTTTCATTATCATCAGAGCGTGGTTTTGCAAATTGTCCAGCCATACGACCAATTTTAATTACGGGCATGCGCGCTGCAAATGTCAAAATAACTGCCATTTGCAAGATTAGGCGAAAAGTATCGCGTATATTTTTGGGGTGAAATTCTGCAAAACTCTCTGCGCAATCACCCCCTTGCAAAATAAAAGCATTACCCGCCCCAGCATTGGCTAAATGTTCTTTTAAGGTTCTGCTTTCACCAGCAAAAACTAATGGAGGCATATTTTGTAAAAAATTTAAAATTTCATCTAATTGTTCTTTATTGTTGTATTTTGGCATTTGCAAACAAGTTTTTTGTTGCCAAGTATCTGGCTGCCAATTATTGCTTTTCTTATTCACTGTTATTAAATTCCTGAATTATTGGAGTTAAACAAAAAAATATGCTAGCATAGTTTTACTGCTAGCATAAGATTTTTTTAATAGAGAAAGGCTAAATTATTGCTATGTACATATTTTATGATTTAGAAACATCTGATTTAAATCGCAATTTTAGCCAAATATTTCAAATTGGTTTGATTTATGCAGATGAAGATTTAAATATAATTGAAGAAAAAGAAATAACCTGCAGACGTTCTCCTTGGCTTTTGCCATCACCTGGGGCGTTGCTTACAACTGGTTTTACTGAGGAGCAATTGGAAAATAACAAAAATAGCCATTTTGATTTAATAAATGAACTAGTAAAATGGCTAGAGGATAAAGACTGGCCACTTATTTTTGCAGGTTACAATAGCTTAAAATTTGACGAGCCTTTTTTACAAAATTGCCTACATCAAAACTTGCGAGAGCCATTTTTAACTTCTAGCAATAGAAAATGGGGGGAGGAAAAAAATTCAAAAATAGATATTCTAACAATGGTAAAAGCAACAGTCGTATTTGCGCCAGATTTACTAACTTTAGAAGAAAAAAATTCATATGGCACGCCTTCTATTTCTCTTGGCAATGTTTGTAGGCAAAATGATATAGATTTAAGTGAAGATGCCGCCCATGATGCGATTGCAGATGTAAGAGCAACTCTTGCTTTGGCAAAAAAGATAAAAAATGAAGCTCCAGATATTTGGGAGCAAATGATGACCATGCGTAGCAAAGATAAAGTAGATTATTTTTTAAATAATAATCTTGTTTTTGGTTATAGCTACGCTCCTACTAGAGGCAGTTATATCAGTGATAACATGATGGCAACCAATATTGTTGAGAATCCTAGTTATTCAAATGAGCAGGTAGTTTTTGACTTAAGATTTGACCCTGCAGAATATATAGATAAATCAGTTGATGAGCTAGCAGAGTTTATGTTGCGCGAAGGGGAAGAACATTCTGACCAGCCTTTAAGAATGCTTAGAAAAAATCAAATGCCAATTTTAATGCCATTTGATATGTCTTCTAATTTGATTGGTAATGAATTAGATGAGGAAACTCTAAAAATTAGGGCGAAATTAGTTAAATCCAATAAAGATTTTCAAAGTCGTGTTGCAGCAGCCGCAAAACAAATACAAACTGTCTATGACAAACCCGTTGAGCCAGAGCAGCAAATTTTTGAATTTGTTGACAAAGCTTTTAGAAAAGAGCTTGGGCTTTGGATAGAAGAATTTCAGCAAGCAAACTGGCAACATAAACAAAAATTAGTTAATGATTTTTCAAATAGATTCGCAGATGCAATAAAAAAACAGCCTGCAATTAAAAGATTCGCAACATTTGCTAGTCGCATAATATATGAAAATGCTCCAGAGGTAATGACAGAAGATAAACATAAAAAATATGCAACAGCTATATTAAAACGTCTAACTGCCAAAGGTGATGATGTTGCTTGGCTTACTTTTGATAAAGTAAGGGAGCAGCTAGATGAAATTATTGAGCAACGCAACAATGGTGATGAGAAGTGGGAAAATGTTACAGATAAGCAAATAGATGATTTACGTAAATATTATAATAATATAGAAGAAAAACTAAAATCTGTTAGCATGCGCGCTAATAATGACAATAATATGTCTTCAAGACAAAAAAATAATAAAGGCAAAAATATACCTCCAAAGCCATAGCTATTTTATAGCTGATTTCAAAGATATTTACGATAATTTAAGCCCCCCTGATACTATATCCACCTAAAATACAATTTTACACAATGCGGGGTGTGGGGGTAGGTGCTTAAAACCAATAGTCTAAATAATTTTAAGAATGGTTATTTAAGAATAGTTATATAGGAGGAAATTTTGCTTTTAGCTCTAATTCGCTTTTGCTGGAAATGCTGGTTGTTCTGCGTCTTCTGGTTATTTCGCACATCATAAGTCTTGTAAAGCCATGTATTTGCGGGTCAGCTGGGTCATGCTGGCAAGCATGTTCAAAATTATTTAATATTTGAGTGCGCTTATTTTTAGAAGTTTCATTTATAACATCACAAATAATAATACCACTTAAATTTCTGGCACGAATTTGTCGCATTATTTCTGTGGCAGCCTCCATATTTGTATCAAAACTGTTGGCACTTCCTGTATTTATATCAATTACAGTGCAAGCACAACATTCTTCTATTACAATATTACCACCTGATGGTAATTCTACTATATCATCTTTTAAGGCATCTATCATTTGGTGTATGTCATAGGCCTCAAAAATTGATTTAATCTTATCTTGTGGATTAAATTCAGCCAATCTCATCTTAGAGGCTAAATCTGGAGCAAATCTTTCTGCCCATTCTTTTGCAGTTTTTAACTGTTCATTAGTCATACATTCAAAACTTCTAATGCCTCTACGACTATAATCAATTAAGGCTCTTTCAATTGCATTGGGGGCACGCATCACGCATTGGGGTGTTTTGGTATCACGCGCTTCTCTTGCTCTTTTTTTTGCTCGTTTCCACATAGAAATTAAACTCTCAGCCTCTAAATATAAAATATCATCTGGCAGGTCTGGGGCCATTTGTCTAATTATCCAGCCACCTTTATCATGTTCTTTTATTAGTTTTTCACCTGTTATTTCTTCTTCTTCTTTTGATACCCAATGACAAGAACTTATACCTAATACATTGGGGCTATAAAGTAAGCTTCGCCCTGCAATCATAATTTTGCTTGTAACACGCGGAAGTTTTTTCAAGCTATCTTCTGTGTCTAAATATCCTTCTGCTTTTACTTGAACAAATAGCCATTCTCCAGCTTGTAGTAAGTTAGAAATATTTTTTTTAGACGCCATACTAGGAAGTTTTGCTTTTTTTGTATTATCTTGGGGGACATATAGATGTTTTGCATGTAATAGTGCTTTCATACCACCCCCTAAATCAATAAAGGCGGCATTTAAAGTCGGGTCTATTTTTTCCACTCGCGCATAGTAAATTGCCGCCCATTTAGGATTGTGTAAATCATATCTGGTAGGATGTTCTAAAAATACGTCTTCTAATTTATTTGAACGCCCTCCAAGTAGAGCAACATAATTTTGCTTATTGATAGCCTCTACATAAATATCATACGCCATTATTTTTATATCCAAGTCCGTTTAGCATTTGCACAGTATCATAAAGAGATAGCCCAACAACGTTACTGTAAGAGCCACGAATAAATTTAATATATGCAGCAGCAAGCCCCTGTATTGCGTATCCTCCAGCTTTGCCTTCCCATTCTTTACTATTTAAATATTGTTCAATTTCAATTTTAGATAGCCGTTTAAAAGCCACAACTGTATCTACTACTCTGCTAGATATTTTGCCATTTGGGGATATAATATATATTCCACCAATTACTCTGTGCCGTCTTCCAGAAAGTAAATTTAAACAACTCTTTGCACAGTTAATATCTTCTGCTTTGGGAAGTATTCTCCGCCCAAGGGCAACAACTGTATCAGCAGCAATTATAAATTTATTTTTATGAGTTTCTGCTATTTTTTCAGCCTTTTGTCTAGCGACACGCAGAGCATATTTTTTTGGTAATTCTTTTTTAAGACAAGACTCATCAATATCAGCTGGAATAA
>JALTWL010000258.1 GCA_027047045.1 Micavibrio sp. | reverse complement strand
ACAAAATTTATAACTAACAATTTTCAACCCAGCCGTCATAAAGATGATATAAATATAGCAATTGCAGAGGCTGGAACTGGAACTGGTAAAACCCTTGCCTATCTTGCACCTGCTAGTGTTTGGGCACAGAAAAATGAGGATTGTGTTTGGCTTTCAACCTATACAAAAAATCTACAAAAACAAATAGATAATGAGCTAGATAATTTATATAAAAATCCAGCAGATAAAGTCAGAAATATTGTTATTAGAAAAGGTAGGGAAAATTATCTATGTTTGCTTAATTTAGAAGAAGCTGTTAATTCACCTGCGATACAAAATAATGTAAAATATGCAACAGCCATTGGTATAATTGCGCGTTGGGCCACAAAAACTAGAGATGGTGATATTTATGGAGGTGATTTTCCTGGTTGGCTTGTTGATTTACTTGGCTGGAGATATACTTACGGTCTAGCTGATAGACGTGGAGAATGTATCTTTGCCGCTTGTCCCCATTTCCACAAATGTTTTATTGAAAAAAGTAACAGACTTGCCAAAAGAGCAAAAATAGTAATTGCCAATCATGCGCTTGTAATGCATAAGGCTGCTGCCTCCCACCCTCAAGAAATAATGCCTAGCAGATATATATTTGATGAAGGACATCATATATTTTCAGCAGCCGATAGCGCCTTTTCTATTCATCTTTCTGGACGAGAAGCAGCAGAGCTTAGATATTGGATATTAGGTAGAGAAAATTCTAACTATAGAAATGGTCGTGGGCGTGGATTAAAACAACGAATAGAAGATTTAATAAGCAATGATGATGAAGCAATTGAAGCACTAGATGAAATATTAAAAAATAGCCGGATATTGCCCAGTAAATCATGGCTACAACGCCTACAATCAGAACAGCCAAAAGGATTAGTTGAAGGATTCTTATTCTTGGTTAGACAACAAATATATGCCAGAAATAAAAATAATAATGATTTATTTTATTCTTTAGAAACAGAAGCACTTCCCCCAATTGATGGGCTATTTGAAACTGCATACACACTTGCACTTCGCCTAAAAGACATTTTAAAACCTATAAAAAAAATAATAAAAATACTACAGCAAAAATTAGAAAAACATGCTGATGTGATGGAAACTGATACAAAATTAAAAATAGAATCAGTCTGTCATAGCCTGACTTATCGTGCTGAAAATTTAATTCAATGTTGGATTGATATGCTGGGCTCTATTCAAAATCAAACCATAGATGAAAGATTTGTTGACTGGTTTCAATTGGAAAGAATAACAGGACAAGAACATGATGTTGGCATGTATAGACATTGGATTGACCCAACAATTCCATTTGCAGATAGTATAAAATCTTATGCTAATGGTATAACAATCACATCTGCAAGCCTACTTGATAGTACAAATCCAAGTGAAGAAGAATGGAACTATGCTTTAAAATATTCTAGCGCCTGTAATATATCTAACAATATAAATAAATTACAAATATCATCACCATATGATTATCAAAAACAATCTAGAATTTTAGTAATAAATAATGTCAATATTAACAATATAAAACATATTGCATCTGCTTATTTTACTTTATTTAAAGCCTCTAATGGTGGGGCGCTTGGTCTTTTTACCGCTATACAACGTTTGAAAGCTGTACATGGCTATCTATTACCTAAAATGCAACAAGCAAAAATAGAATTATATGCTCAACATATTGATGGACTGGATACTTCCACATTAACAGAAATTTTTAAAATGGAAATTAACAGCTGTATGTTAGGAACAGATGCCACCCGCGATGGTATTGATATTCCTGGTAAATCTTTGCGACTAATCATATTTGAACGTGTCCCATGGGCAAGACCAGATATATTGCACAAAGCACGTCGCAAATATTTTGGTACTGGTTATGATGATAAAATCACCAGAGCAAAATTAAAACAAGCCTATGGCCGCCTAATTAGGCATGAAAATGATAAAGGAATATTTGTAATGCTAGATAGCCGTCTTCCCTCTAGACTTTGTTCTGCTTTTCCTAAAGATGTAAAAATAGAACGTTTAGGGCTAGCTGATGCTGTTAAAATTATTAGAAATTTTTATTAAATATTGACTATTAAAAGTAAAATATTTAACTTTTGAACTATTATTAGCAATAGAAAGAAACTTTTAATATGCCAAAGCGTTTTTATATATCAGATACCCATTTTGGACATAAAAATATTGCACAATATAAAGACAAAAATCGCCCATTTGCCACTAGTGATGAACATGACAAAAGCTTAATTGATGCTTGGAACAAAGCAGTTTCTCCAAAAGACACTGTCTATCATCTGGGTGATATTCTAAGTCGGAAAAATTCTAGCCTAGATATATTAAAAAAATTAAATGGTAAAAAAATACTAATTATGGGCAATCATGAAACTGAAAATATTGATGAATATAGAAAATATTTTGATGATTGTAAGGCTATGCTTGTGGAGGATGATATTTTATTTTCTCATTATCCTGTCCATCCGTCACAGCTTGAATTTAAGCAAAAATTTAACGTACACGGTCATATGCATAAAAAAATAATAAATGACAATAGGTATATAAATATATCGGCAGAGCATATAAATTTCACTCCAATAGAACATAAAGATTTAATGAAAATAATTGAGCAACGTCGCCAAGCGCTAAATAAAAATCATGGAATTTAAAAGCTTTACTGTAAATTCACCAGCTAAAATTAATTTGTGCCTACATATTACTGGCAGGACAGAGAATAATTATCATTTAATCAGTAGCTTAGTTGGTTTTTCTGAATTTGGCGATAAGATTACTTTTTCTAAGGCTGATGAATTTAAACTTGAATTCACAGGTACTTACGCCAAAGAAATGCAACAATTAAAAATTGAAGATAATCTAATAACTAGGGCTATAAAACTATATTTTGCAAGCCCTCCTCCCATTAAAATTATTCTGCAAAAAAATATGCCTCTAGCCGCGGGCATTGGTGGTGGAAGCAGTAATGCCGCAACATCAATTAAAATATTAAAAAAACTATTTAATATAAATATAAAGCCAGATAAATTATTACAACTAGGTGCTGATATACCTGTGTGTTTATTTGGCAAATCTGCAATTGTTGAGGCCATAGGGGAAAAAATAACAGCAGTTAAAATAGCTAAATTAAATATATTACTTGTTAATCCCAACATAGAAGTAAAAACAAAGGAAATTTTTAGCCACTTTAGCCGCAACCCACTATATAACAAAACCTTAGATAAAAATATCGATATATCAAATTTAAAAAATCTTATTATTTACTTAAAAAACAGCAAAAACCAATTGCAAGAATCAGCAATTACATTTGTCCCCATTATTAAAAATGTAATTGAAGAAATATCTGCATCTAATGGCTGTATATTTGCCCGTATGTCTGGCAGCGGTGCTACTTGTTTTGGTATATTTGATAAAGAGCCAAATTTAAAACAAGCAAAATTAAAAATTATGCAAAAATATCCTAATTGGTGGGTTAAGAGTACGTATATTATTTAATTAGCAAAATAAGCTCATCATCTCTTACATAGCCTAATTGTTTTCTTGCATATTCATCTAGCATTTCTTTATCTAGACTATCACTGCGAAGTAATTTTACTTCATTTTTTAATTCTGTTTGCTGTTTGCTGAGATAAGCATATTGTTCTTCTAAAAGAAGTTGCTTATTTTCCAATGATTTTAAAGTAATATATCCCCTATCCCCATAAATTAAATTTATAGAAAAATACAAAAAAAATACAAATAACAAAAAAAACTTATAGAATTTTTTAACTAACAAATACATGACAACCAACTGAAAAATATATAGCTATTTCCACCGATTTAGTAGAACATAACTATAGTGCATAGTCAATTAGAAGTTAATATATGCTTATAAAAGAAATGACTGATTTCAAGGGCTGCATCAATATTTTTTGCTTTTTTACCTGTGGTATTTTCTATTACAAAAGGCTGAATATTCTCTTTATAGCTGGGAATTGCATGTCCTCCACCAATTATTTCATACAGATATATAGATACTCCACTTGTACAATTTTTATAGCTGTATTTTCTAATTGGTAAATAGCCCTTATTTTTATCCTTATCATTGATTTTGACTTCGGTTACTTTTGGTTCTGTAACACAATATCCATTTTTTAACCAAAATTCCATTGTATCAATAATTGATAGTATCCTGCCCTTATTACTTCTTCTGCCCATAATATAGCCTCCTATACGAGGTGTAAATTTATCATCACTACCATTTATAATCATAACAGATAAAGGATATTCGGGCTCACAATTTTCTTTTAGTTTAACTGGCATATTTGCAGCAATTGGAGCAATAGCCCTTACCATATCAGACATTTCACAAGCAACTCGCATTGCCATCATACCGCCATTTGCAAAACCAGTAAAAAATATATTTTTATTATCAATAATATTATCTTCTATCAATTTATCTATTAAAGCCCTAAAAAATACTATATCGCTTATTTGGGTATCATCTGTTTTAAATATTTTTCTTCCATCACGCCAAAAACCATCTATAGCCTGTGGAAAAATAGTTACAAAGCCTAATTTATGAGCTTCTTCTATTGGATATTGTTGCCTTATTTGCTCTGCTGTACTACCTCCACCATGTAAAATAAAAATTGCAGGATAAGGTGCTGTGAATTCATCAGAATTTGGAGTAGTTATTATATAACCACGCTCCTTTCCATCAATTGTAATATTTTTTTCATCTGCAAATGAACCAGTTAAAAACAAACATATAAATAAAATAGTTACTATCAAAGCAGTTAGTCGCATTTTTTAAACCTATAATTTTAAAGTTCCTCTACACTAATTACACCATCAATATTTCTAATCTTATTACATATCTTAGAATTCACAGTCCATTTTCCTGGCAATTTGACCGAAACTTCCCTTTTACTATCAGATAATTTTGCCAATAATGTTAATTTTTTATCCATTTTACAATTATCATTACCAATAGCAACAGAATCTAAAATTGCACGCAACTCAACCACTGCCGTTGCATTATTCAATATTATTTTTATATCTTTGGTTGCTCTTTCAATATATGGACTTAATTTTTCTATTTTTTGCGCCATAAGTCGCATTTCATTTTCATTTTGTATATCAACATCTATTGTCATCAAAATATTTTCGCCTGTATTTAAAAATTCTCTTGCCCCAGAAAGAGCATCAGAAAATACAAGTACCTCATAAACTCCACCAGTATCCGATATTTGCATAAATGCAAATCTATTACCTTTTGCGGATACTCTTTCACGTTTTTTAAGTAAAATCCCTGCCATTTTGATACGACTAGAAGGAGAATTTTCTACAGCCGTTAAAATATCAGCTGAAGATACAATATTTAATTTTTGTAATTGCTTTGCCATAGTTTCAAGAGGATGGGAAGATAAGTAAAATCCAACCGCAGCAAATTCTTTTTCTAGCTTTTCTAAAGGATCCCAGCTTTCTTTGATTTTTGCAAGTGGTGGCATATCAAGAACACTGTATTTTTCTCCACCAAATAGACTTACCTGTCCACTTGCTTTTTCCTCAGCAACTGTGGTAGCATACTTTAGTAAAATATCAGCAGATGCATAAGCAACAGTTCTGTCAGAAATAAGACAATCAAAAGCACCAGCCGCCGCCAGCGCTTCCATTTGTCTTCTATTCATATTTTTGTATCCAGCACGACGCATTAAATCGTAAATATCTTTAAATTCACCATTTTTCTGCCGTTCTTTAATAATTTCTGCCATTGCATCTTCACCAACACCCTTAAGTGCAGCAAGAGCATATCTTATAACTTTTTCACCATCATCTAAAATTTCAACCGCAAAATTGACATCAGATTTATTTATATCTGGGGAAAGTAGTTTTATCCCCATATCTTTTAAGACTTGTTTAAATTCACCTAATTTATCAGTATTTCCCATGTCAAATGAAAGGGTTGCTGCCATAAATTCAACTGGATAGTGAGCTTTTAAATAAGCCGTTTGATAGGCAATAAATGCATATGCGGCAGAATGCGCTCTGTTAAATCCATAGCCCGCAAATTTTGCAATTTGGTCAAATATCATTTCTGATTGTTCTGCTGGAACATTATTTTGTTTTTTTGCCCCTTCAACAAAAACTTTGCGTTGTTTGTCCATTTCCTTCTTGATTTTTTTACCCATAGCCTTGCGAAGAATATCCGCACTACCAAGCGTATAGCCTGCAAGTATTTGTGCTGCTTGCATTACTTGTTCTTGATAAATCATAATTCCATATGTTTCTTCAAGTATTGGCTTTAAAAGTGGATGCATGAAATCCTGTTCTTCTTCTCCATGCAGACAAGCCAAATATTTTGGTATATTTTCCATTGGTCCTGGTCGGTACAGGGCAACTGCAGCTGTAATTTGCATAAAGCTACTTATTTTCATTTGCCGGCACAAATCCTTAAAACCTTGACTTTCCAGCTGAAATACTGCGCTTGTATCGCCTCTGGCTATCATATCAAAAGTAGCTTTATCATCTAGCGGAAATTCTAATGGATCAAGTTTAGGGCCTCCATTTTCTGCAATAATATCTATTGCCCTTTTAATAACTGAAATAGTTTTTAACCCCAAAAAGTCAAATTTAACAAGGCCTGCCTGCTCGACATATTTCATGTTAAATTGGGTAACTGGCATATCTGATTTAGGATCACGATAAAGAGGAACTAGCTCATCTAAGGGTCTATCACCAATCACAACCCCAGCAGCGTGAGTAGAAGCATGTCTGTAAAGCCCCTCTAAATCTAAGGCAATTTCAATTAGGCGGGCTACATTTTCATCCGAATCTCTAGCAGCTCTTAAATCTTCTTCGTTGTCCAGTGCCTCTTGCAAACTGACTGGATTTGCAGGGTTACTTGGAATTAGTTTTGCAATTCTGTCAACTTGTCCATATGGCATCTGCAAAACACGTCCAACATCTCTTACAACCGCCCTTGCCTGCAGCTTACCAAAAGTAATGATTTGCGCCACATGATCAAAACCATATCTTTTTTGCACATATGATATCACTTCTTCCCTTCTGTCTTGACAAAAATCAACGTCAAAGTCAGGCATTGATATCCGCTCTGGATTCAAAAAGCGTTCAAATAAAAGATTCATAGCAATTGGGTCAAGGTCAGTTATTTTCATTGCCCATGCAACAACAGAGCCTGCACCAGAACCACGCCCAGGTCCTACTGGAATATCATTATTTTTTGCCCATTGAATAAAATCTGCAACTATTAAAAAATAACCAGAAAACCCCATCTTGGTTAAAATACCAAGCTCATATTCCATTCTTTCATAATATATTTTACGCCTTTTTTCGCGCTCCTCATCTGTCATATCGTCAGTAAAGACAAATTTTTCAAGCCTCCATTCTAGCCCAGATTTTGTTTGTTCCCTTAGCTCATCTTCTTCTGAGCGATTTTTATCTTTAGTAAATTTGGGTAGTATCGGGTCTATTGGCTTTAAAAGATAAGAACAACGCCTTGCGATTTGTACAGTATTTTGAATTGCCTCAGGAATATCCGCAAAAAGCTCAATCATTTCTGCTTGCGATTTGAAATAATGCTCCTCTGTTACCCTGCGTCTATCTGCCTCAGATACATAAGCACCATCAGCAATACAAAGCAAAGCATCATGTGACAAGTGCATTCTTTTTTCAGTAAAATAACAATTATTTGTCGCAACAAGCGGAATATTATATTTATAAGCCCAATCTATAAATTTATCTTCGGTTATAATTTCTGCCTCTAGCCCATGACGCATCAACTCTATATAAAGTCTATCTGCAAATATTGCTTGCAATTCTTTTAATATTTCTTCTGATTTTGCTTCTTGCTTATGCCTTAAAAAATATCCGATTGGTCCATCAGAACCACCAGTTAAACATATAAGCCCCGCGCTATATTTTTTTAAAATATCTATATTGATATGAGCAGGCTCAGTATTTGCAACCTCTAAAAAGCCTTTACTGGTTAATTTTAAAAGATTTTTATAGCCAATTTCATTTTGCACCAAAAGTACAATAGGCATAACAGCGTCAATACCCGTAAACATCATATCAAATTGACAACCAATTATTGGTTGTATCCCCTTGCCTGCAGCCGCAATAGAAAATTCTAATGCCCCAAATAAATTATTAGTATCAGTGATTGCCACTGCTGGCATGCTGTCTTTAATACATCTACTTATTAAGTCAGGAATACGAATAGCACCTTCTGCCAGTGAATAGGCCGAATGCAAATGTAGATGTATAAATTCAATTTTCTCAATT
This sequence comes from Micavibrio sp., assembly GCA_027047045.1. Lineage (GTDB taxonomy): Bacteria > Pseudomonadota > Alphaproteobacteria > Micavibrionales > CSBR16-224 > JAJFGX01. The sequence continues at coordinate 2,515 of JALTWL010000258.1, read as the reverse complement.
TCAGACATAAATAGACTTATAGTACAAAACTATAAATAATGCTAGTCATTGACAAAAATTTTAACTATCTAGCCGCACAACCAGACGTTGGTACTAATCCAGTTTTTGTATTAGCAGATACGGCAATATCCGCCAATACTGCATTTATATCGCTACCCTCATCTAAACTAGCCGTATCTTTTACAAAGGTTAGATTATTTGGTGGTGCAAGGGCGCCTATATTCAAATTTTCTCTATTATCATCTATTATGCATCTGATAACTGGCTCCCCAGTAGTGGGAGCATATTTTTTCTTCATAGGCTCTTTTAATTGAATTCCTCCGCCCTCTACATATTCAATTGCATCATCTAAGGCCTTATCGGCAAGTACAATACTGGTTGAAAATAAATATACAAAAGCAACAATTGCTAGAAATAAACTATATCTTACAATTCTCATAAAATTCAATCCTTCTTAAAAATCAATTAGTTGTATAGTCCACTGACAAAGAAGAAGTAACGCTTGGCATTGGTATATAACCTGGTTTTTCTTCTATTTCATCCATTGCCCTTATTACTTCTTCAATTGTACTATCAACAAATAAAGCAGGAATAGATTTTACAAAAGTCAAAGGACTCGTCGGTACTGGCAAATTAACTTGATTGTCATGGTATGCGCGCTGCAATATTTGTTTATTATAACGATTATCTAATTTTGCTTTAAATGCTGGGTTAAATCCCTCTGGTGGCATGATACCAAGTGCTGCATATGCAAGTGCCTCATCTACATCTATCACCGATGCACTAAGTCCTTGTCCTACAATATTATCTCGCCAATTTCTGAGCATGGAGCGTGCTTCTGTTATGCCGCATTCAAATTGATAGCCTAACTGATTACCTAGCAAATTATTTATTGCGTTATATATAGCACCATTTGCACCACCAAAATATTGACCCAAAGCATTAGATAAACTGCTACTTATTGAAACTGTCAAATTTCCTAAAAGTGAGCCTACAAAATCATTCATTAAACCAGTTAAAACTTCAGATATAGTATTGTCTAAATTCTCTAGTAATGTAGCCGGTCCACGTGCACCAGCACTAGGTCCTGTAGTTAAGTATTTTGTAACTTGTCCTAAAATATAAGGTGCACCTGCATTAGCACCATTAAATCCAGCAAGCGCTGCCTCTGTAAGTGAAGTTATATTACCCAGCGCTTTATCTGAAAAAATTGAACCTGCAGATGCAATTTTAACCAAAGCCTTATCAAAGCATGTTTGAACTAAAACGCTGTCATTTTGTTTTGAAATAGCCGCAGTTTGTGCAGTATCAACAACAACACGTGCCTGAGCATCTGTTTTTTGTATTGTCCAGAAATCAGGATTACACCTAGCATCAAGCGCAAAAGCTTGACCACCCAAAGATACAAATACAAGCCCAACAACTGCAAAAATCGTAAATAATCTAGTCATTTACAAAAAAGCCCCCCTTAAGAGATATAACTTTTAAGGCTACAGTGCGAATCAAATACAAAAACTCCCTAACACCAAATAAAGCCCACATTTTTATTATAGCATATTTTATAAAAGCTTGTCTAATACTGGGGTGAAATCACCTTAAAATTGAATAAAGCTAGCTTTTTTAATTTGCGGTAGCTTTGCTATTTCTGCCAGTAATTTTGAAGAAATTGCCTCATCTATTTCTATCAAGGCTATTGCTTGTTTATCATTATTTGGAATACGCCCTAATCTAAATGATGCAACATTGACATTGGCATTACCCAAAATTGTCCCCAATGCACCAATTAAGCCTGGTTTGTCTAAATTGCGTATGAATAGCATATATTTTGCCAGTTTTGCCTCTAGTGGCACGTCATTTATACTGACTATTCTGGGAGATTTTCCAGCAAATAAAGAGCCACTAGCTTTATGAGTATTTTTTTCTGTTGTAACTTCAATTGAAATTAAAGTTTGAAAATCGCCTGCATCTTCTTTTAGTATTTCGCTGATATTTATTCCACGTTCTTTAGCTCGTGCAGGAGCACTTACTATATTTACTCCCTCAAGGATTGGTTTTAAAAGGCCAGATAACATCATGGAAGTTAAGGGGTTTATATTAAGCTCTTTAACTGTGCCAGCATAAGTAATTTTAACTGATTTAATTGCACTGCTTGCTATTTGTCCAATTAAGCCCCCAAGTTGTTCTGCTAGTTGCATATAAGGCCTTAATTTTGGTGCGTCTTCAGCGCTAACAGACGGCATATTAAGTGCATTTTGCACTGCCCCTGTAAGCAAATAATCTGATATTTGTTCTGCAACTTGCACCGCTACATTTTCCTGTGCTTCTGATGTTGATGCCCCTAAATGAGGTGTGCATATTACTCTTTCATGCCCAAATAAGATATTCTCGGTTGCTGGCTCTTTTGCATATACATCTATTGCTGCACCCGCTACATGTCCACTATCAAGTGCTGCTTTTAAATCTTCTTCAACAACTAAAGCACCTCTTGCACAATTGATTAAGATAACTCCCTTTT
>JALTWL010000257.1 GCA_027047045.1 Micavibrio sp. | reverse complement strand
TACTTGTGGTATAGTCTCTAATCTGTCTTTTAATTTACGCGCTAAATTCAACAAACTTCTTTCTGATATATCCCCTGAAAGCACCACAACAAGTGCGGGAAATAAGCTAAAATTAACTTCATTTACAATAGGGTCATCTGTTTCTTCTGGAAGCTCTAATTTTGCTTTATCAACTGCTACTCTTACGTCATCTAAAGCTTTATCTGCATCAAAGCCAGCATTGAACTCCAAAACCACATTAGCCCCTCCCTCATAAGCAGCAGAAGTCATCTCCTTTACACCTTCAATGGCGTTTAGTTCTTGTTCTATTGGGCGGACAAGCAGTTTTTCTGCATCTTTGGGAGAAATCCCCTCATGCTCCATAGATACATATATAATTGGAATATTTATATCAGGATTAGATTCTTTTGGAATGATGATATAAGAATATATACCCGCCAATACTAAAGTTACAAATATTAACATTACCGCAGGACGTTTATTTAGAACTGTATCTATTAGGGCGGTCATTTTTATCCTTTATTTAATTAAAATTTATCATAATTTTTGAGCTATCAGCTATAAAATCTTGACCAGTAATTACAACCAAATCACCATCATTTAAGCCTTGAACCCAAATATAATCACCAGTTTCTTTTACTATTTTAACAGGAATAAATTTAGCAGCCCCCCTTCCCTTATCATCAATATTTTTTGCAATTTTTACCCCAACAATACCACTATCACTTAATGTCAAGCTAGATAGTGGCAGTCGGTGTGCTTTTTGATTTGCAATGTCAAATATTACTTTTGCTGTCATACCGCTTGGTATTTTGTTTTTAGTATTTTCTATTCTAACATCAACCCTAAACGTACGTGTACGTTCGTTGGCAAATTTAGATATATAATTGACCATAGCCTTAAATTTTAGCCCATTGCTAAGCTCAACTATAGCTGAATTTTTAGAGGTAATTTTATCTATATCTTTTTCTGGTATAAAAATACTAACATCTATTGGATTTATATCTATTATTTTAGCGACCATGTCCCCCTTTTTCACGTAAGAGCCAACTTCTATATTGCTATTTTCCAATATTCCATCAAATGGAGCCTTGATATTTGTATATGATATATCAAGCTTTATAGAATCTAGATTTGCTTTTGCAGTTTCAAGCGCCGCTTTTGCTGCGGTTAATTTTACTTTAGAACTAAAACCTTTATCTTTTAGCCCTTTTGCTACCTCATATTCACTTTGTCTTTGTGTTAATATTGATTTTGCTTGTGTTAATTTGCTATTTCTATCTGCAATGTCTATCTTTGCAATTATATCGCCCTTACTGACATTGTTGCCCTTAGATTTATAAATTTTAACTATTTTACCTTGTGTTCTTGCCTTTATATCAACAATTTTTGAGGCTACTGTTTGCCCATTTATAGATATAGTTTCCTCTATATCCTCAGCCATAACCTTAATTACATCAACAGACATATATTTTTCTTGTTGCTTGGCGGTTACTGACTGCTTATTTGTAGCTTTAATATTTGCCCCCGTCTTAAAAGCAGGAAACATCCAAACTCCAAAAGCTATAATTATTACAAATACTATTATATAAGAACGTAACATAAATTTTAACCCGCCATATTTTATAATAACTTTTCTGCCATTTCTTTGCTTATTGAAGATTTTAAAGATTTTTTGCTGACTTCAATAATATCACCTTTTTTCATATTGCCAAGCTGAAAAGGCCCATATGAAATTCTAATCAATCTATTGACTTTTAGCCCAAGATGCTCCATAACGCGACGTATTTCTCTATTTTTTCCCTCTATTAACGTAATATTTAGCCAAATATTTTTACTATTTTCTTTACTCTCTATAAGGGCAGATTTATCTATTTCTGCTTTTATATTTTTATATTTTATACCATCTATTTCTATGCCTTTTTTAAGAGCTTTTAGGTCTTTTTCATTAACATAGCCGTAAACACGCACACGATAACGCCTAGCCCAAGCAGTCTTAGGAAGCTCCATATATCTTGCCAAATCCCCGTCATTGGTCAAAAGAAGCAATCCTTCTGTGTTCATATCAAGCCTGCCAACAGTCATAGTCCTTGGTAAATCTTCGGGAAATGTATCAAATATAGTTGCTCGCCCCTTTTCATCGCTATTACTGGTAATTAGCCCAACTGGTTTGTAATAACGCCAAAGCCTTGCAGGTTCTTTTTGTGGTAAAATTTTACCATTAACAATTATTTTGTCTTCTGCAGTTACGCGCTCAGCTGGATTTTTTACTATTTTACCATTTATTTTTACTCTGCCGTCAGTAACTAGCCTTTCTGCAGCCCGTCTTGAACAAATGCCAGCTCTTGCAATTCTTCTACCTATTTTTTCTTTCTGTTGCAATTTTAACTATCCTTGAAATTTTTTATATTGTCTTTATTTTTAAATAACATATAAAGTAAAAACTATGAAACAAATAATGCAAATAGCCCTAGAAGAAGCCCAAAAAGCCTTTAAATTAGATGAAGTGCCTGTTGGCGCTGTAATCATTGACAAAGAGGGCAATATTGTTGCCAAAGCCCATAATTTAGTTGAAAGGCACAAAGATGCAACAGCGCATGCAGAAATTATTGCAATTAGAAAAGCGCTTGCAAAGACAAAAGACAAATATTTAAGTGATTTTGACATTTATGTTACCCTAGAGCCTTGCCCTATGTGCGCGGCAACGATATCGCTTTTACGTTTTCGGAGGCTTTATTTTGGTGCTTATGATGTAAAATCTGGCGGGGTAGAAAATGGCGCAAGAATATTTAACCAACCAAGCTGTCACCACGTACCAGAAATATATGGTGGCATTGCTGAGAGTAAATCTGCCAAGTTAATTAAGGATTTTTTTGCCCAAAAAAGAGAAAAATTTTAATGTTTAGGTGGTTTTATTTTATTTTTTATCTTCCTTCCAACATCTGTTGCTTTTTTAACTGTAGCATCTGTACCAGTTTTAATACCAGAGCCAATCAAAATTAAAATAGCAAGTGTAGTGTTGAAAATTGAATTTGCAAAAAGAAAACCTAAAATAGCACCAGCCCAAGGACCATCATTAGAAGCCTTTTGATGTAGTTCCAAAGTTTTTTGGTCAAGTACGGCTAAATTTCTAGAGTTTACCTTGTCTTTTGCCTCATCTAAATATTCAGGATTTTCTAATACATATCCCTTTAATATATGAGCAGGTGGAGCAACTAACTTTGTGTAATATTTAGTAATTTCTAAGACATCGGCCTCTGATATTTGGCTGTTATTGTATAGTGAGCTAAATACATCTAAACTTTGCCTGTAAAGCTGACCGTCATCTTTTTTTAATTCGGACAGTTTGGCTACTTGCTCTTTATAACTAGCAGTAATTTCAGGATCAGAACCCTCTACCCTTGGCTCTGTATTATTGTTAGCCATATCAAGATAGCCACCACCAACAACACCTATAGTAGTAATTAAAAAACTATAAGGTGCTGTTTTCTTAACTGCCCTTCGTAAAGTAGTTTTAGTTGTATTTTTCTTTTTTTTATTTTTGTTCATATTACACACTCTCATAAAATTTTATTTTTTGGACTGTTAGTTAAATTTATAAACCAAAATTGTAATTATGTCAACAAAATACTGCGTCTAGCTCAATAAAAGCTTGACCATATCTTAAAAAGTAATATCTTTAGCCATAGAGTTATTTAAAGGAGTTAAAATTATGGAAGACAAGGCGGGAAAATCTCCCTATGGCAACTGGGCAGGCACTACCATTCTTGCTGTTCGCAAAGGAGGGGATGTGGTGGTTGGCGGTGATGGACAAGTGTCTTTGGGACATACTGTTATGAAGTCTAACGCAAAAAAAGTGCGACGCTTGTCAGATGGTAAAGTAATCGTTGGTTTTGCAGGGGCAACGGCTGATGCTTTTACCTTATTTGAAAGGTTAGAGGCAAAGTTAGAACAACACCCAAATCAGCTAACCCGCGCTTGCGTTGAACTTGCCAAAGATTGGCGAACTGATAAATATTTACGCCGGCTAGAGGCACTAATGGCTGTTTGTGATAAGGATACCTCCCTTATTTTAAGTGGTACTGGTGATGTGGTTGAGCCTGAAGATGGAATTATCGGAATTGGCTCTGGCGGAACTTACGCGCTATCTGCCGCCCGCGCTTTGATAGATATAAAATCTATGAAAGCAGAAAATATTGTCGAAAAATCTATGAAAATCGCCGCAAATATATGTGTTTATACAAATGATAATATAATTATTGAAAAATTGTGAGAAATAAATGACCCAAATAGATAAAATTACAGAAATAAAAGCTACCAATAAAAAGGGAACAAAAAATAGTTTAAAATCTGCCCTTACCCCAAAAGAAATAGTTTTGGAGCTAAATAAATATATAATTGCCCAAAAAGATGCAAAAAAAGCAGTTGCAGTTGCACTTAGAAATCGTTGGCGCCGACAACAATTAGAAGAACGTATGAGAGAAGAAGTCCTACCTAAAAATATCTTAATGATAGGTCCAACAGGAGTGGGTAAAACTGAAATTTCAAGAAGACTAGCAAGACTTGCGGGTGCGCCTTTTATTAAGGTTGAGGCAACAAAATTTACAGAACTTGGCTATGTCGGACGCGATGTTGAATCTATTGTTCGTGATTTGATGGATGTTGCTATCAATATGACTAAAGAAGATATGAGAAAATCTGTAATTGCAAAGGCAGAACTTGCCGCAGAAGATAGAGTAATTGACGCTCTTGTTGGTGAAGATGCAAATGATAGTACCAAAGATATTTTTAGAAAAAAACTACGTGATGGCTCACTAGATGACAAAGAAATAGAAATATCTGTCAAAGAAAAACCAAATAATACTATGCCAACTTTTGATATACCCGGAATGCCAGGGGCACAAATTGGCATGATGGGAATAGGTGATATGTTAGGTAGCGCTTTTAGCGGTTCAACCAAAAAACGTAAAATGACTATCAAAGAATCATATAGTGTACTCATAGAAGAAGAAGCTGATAAATTGCTAGATGAAGAAACTATAATAGCTGAGGCCAAAGAGGCTGTTGAAAATAACGCTATTGTATTTATTGATGAAATTGACAAAATCGCCAGTAGTGGTGAGCATGGTCGCAGAGGCGATGTTAGCCGTGAGGGAGTACAAAGAGATTTACTTCCTTTAATTGAAGGCACAAATGTAACTACAAAACACGGGATTATAAAAACAGACCATATCTTATTTATTGCCTCTGGGGCTTTTCACTATGCAAAACCCTCTGATTTATTGCCTGAACTACAGGGGCGCTTGCCAATTAGAGTTGAGCTGAGAGCCTTAGAAGAAAAAGACTTCAAACGCATTTTAATAGAACCTAAATATAGCTTAATAAAACAATATATCGCCCTTATGGCAACTGAGGGAATAGAGCTTGAATTTACAGATGATGCAATAGATGAGCTCGCCAAACTTACCGTTAAAATCAATACAAATGTTGAAAATATCGGCGCTAGAAGACTACATACAGTTTTAGAACGTTTGTTAGATGAAATTAGCTTTGATGCCCCTGATATGAAAGATAAAAAAGTTAAAATAGACAAAGATATTGTAAATAAAAGAGTATCTGATTTAAGTAAAGATGTGGATTTATCTAAATTTATATTATAGTTAACTCCAAAGATATTTAGATGTTTTTTATTTTTTATCAGTTATATAGATAATATTTACGATATTTAAAGCCACCCAACATTACATTTATCCAAGCTGACTTTGCATAGCGTGGCGTATCAGGGAAATGGGTTGCTTAAGACCAATGGTCTAAATAATTTATTTTAAGAATAGCTATATAGAAATTTAAGCTAGCATTTTTTGACTTAGGGCTTTTACTATATGAATTTTTAAAAAACTTGGCATAACTGGCTTTAAAAGATATGAGTCTATTTTCATTTCAACTGCACGTTTAACAAAAGCCTCATCTGCGTGACTAGTTAAAAAAATTACAGGAACCTCCCTAATTGGACCAGACATATTTCTTACTGCTGTTAAGAATTTAAAACCATCTGCTGGTTTCATATTTATATCACAAATAACAATATCTGGCTTTTCTTGTTTAAAAATATCCAAACCTGAATAACCATCTTTTGCTTGGTATATTTTTCTACAACCAAATTTTAATAGATGTTTTTCAATCATAAATCTAACAAAATCATTATCATCTATTATCAATATATTTAAAATTGAAAAATTAAATAACGAATCACTCATAAAACACCCTACAGTTGCAACTCAAGTAAAATAATATAAAATATTCATTACTCACGCCTTAAATTAACATAAATAATGTAATAAATTTGTATAAAATTTTATGTAATAATTTTCAAAATAGTTATGTATATAAGAAGATTAAGAGCTTAATCAAAAAGTTAAATGATTTTGTAGCTACATTATTCGGCTAAAATCAGAGATTCTAACAATGTATCAATAGCTTTTTGGTATTCATTAACACCTTTACTATCAATATAAGAGGCCATAATCAATAAAATCTGATTTTTATAAGCAAACACTTCTCTGTAATGTACAATTGTTGTGGTTTTGTTATTTACAATATCTTGTACAGTTCCTCTTAAGCTCATGTGACTTATACCATTTTTTCGTACATTAAATCTTATTTCTTCTTGAGAAAGAACAGACTTAACTTTTTTTGTATCCATACTATTTATTGCTATTTTAAGTATATTAAGCATATCTTGAGCAGTTATTTTATCACCAGTTTCTAATTTTTTATCTAAATTAAGACAATATGTATCAATAGAAATCATATCTAAGGTTTTAAAATTAGTGTATTTATAGATAGCATTTATGCCCTGCATTAGAATTTTGTTATTTAAAGGAACTTGTCGTAGAAATTTACTATGTTCTTTACTATTTGGACGCCAAATAGGTTTAACAGATGGAATATTTGGAAATACATAAGAAAATATACAAGAGCCATATTCAAGACGATAATCTGTCGGAGCCGCATTTGTATTTTTGCTAAATATGGTAGTAAAAAACGCAATAGCTATCAAAATTGTTACTATATATATTTTTTTATTCATTTTTATATCTTTCCTTCTGCCCGTCCCCTTGCTTAAATTCATCACAGTATAACAATATACCATATTATAGTTAAGAATATTTATAAATTAGGTTGCCATTTTTTTATATCCACCTCTATTTGCTCTCTAGTTTGCATATTTTTTACTTGATGTTTTGCGCTATCATCACTTAAAAACCAAAGATAGGGGATTTTTTTGTCTTCAGCATATTTTATTTGTTTTTTTAGTTTGGTTGGACTGTGAAATATCTCAACATTAAAGCCTCTGTTTCTAAGAATATTTGCAGTATTTACAGCTTGTCTATACATAAATTTATTTTCCTGTACTATCAATATTTGGGTTGGAGCGTAGCTTTTTAAGTTAAGTAAGTTATTATTTTTCATGTAAGAAAATAGTCTAGTTAAACCAACAGAAATACCAATACCTGGGAGTTTTCTATTTATAAAACTCTCTGCAAGATTATCATATCTTCCACCAGCGCCAATAGCGCCAAAATTTCTATCATCAACAAAATTTGCCTCAATTATAGTACCTGTGTAATAGTCAAGCCCCCGAATAATTGACATGTCATATATAATTTCTACTTTTTCACTGGGCAGGTCTTCTAAATTACTAAGAACAAATGCAAGCTCATCTATACCTTCTTTTAACATTTCAGATAACTGGTATATATCTTTAAATTCTTCTTTTAGCTCTTTTGCATTTTTACCATTTGTTTGAACAAAATTAAGGGCCAGCTCTGCTATATTGTTGTCTATACTGACTTCATTTATTAGAGAATTTAAAACTCTGTCTTTTCCTATTTTATCTAATTTATCTAAGCTTTTGCTTACATTTGAAATTTTTTCTGTATCTATTCCAATATATTTTAAATAGCCAGTTAATATTTTTCTATTACTTATTCTAATTTGGATTTTTTTAGGTATATCCAACCTTGTATATATATCGTGCATTATGCGAGCCATCTCTGCATCAAAGTGCAAAGGTAGGTTGTCAACGTTAATAACATCTATATCACATTGATAAAATTCTCTAAAACGTCCTTTTTGCGGTCTTTCCCCTCGCCATACTTTTTGTATTTGGTATCTTTTAAAGGGAAATACTAAATCGTTAAAATTAAGTGCTGTGTATCTTGCCAGCGGTACAGTTAAGTCAAAATGTAAGGCAAGTCTTGCTTCTTTTTTGCTATTTTCCTCAGCATGTAACCTAGTCAAAACATATATTTCTTTGCTGTCTGTGCTTTTAGTTTCAATTGCGCCCAGCTCCTCAACTGCAGCTGTTTCTATTGAGCAAAAACCATAACTTTCAAAAATACCACGTACTATATCTAGCCACTTTAGCTCAAAAGCTCTTTCTTCTGGTAGCCATTCAGGGTAACCGCTGATTGCTTTGGGTTTGTATTTAGCTATTTTTGTCATCAATTATTCTCCAATTTTTGATATTTATGATAGGCTATTTTCAAAACAGAGTAAGCTAAATTTATATTTTTTAATTTTTCCTCTATTTCTTCATTTTTACCACCGTATAAATCAGGGTGATATTTTTTCACAAGTGTACGATATTTGCCTTTTATTATATCCCACGTAACTGGAGGTTCAAGTTCCATAGTTGCCATAGCCTCCATTTCAGGTGATGTTACACTGGGTTGACCATATCTTTTGCTTTCTTCCCCGCCCATATTAATATGTATATTATCAAAGCCCATATTTTCATATATTCTACGTCTTAATCTTTCGGTATCAAAACTGCTAGGCGCCATTTGCCAAGTTGGTCTATCCCAAAGCATATTATTATATATTTGCTCTTCTACAGCACTAGCGGGCATATCTTTAAAATAGTTCCAATTTTTGTTATATTCTTCTACATGTTTCATACAAAATAGGTAATATTCTTTTAATTGGCTATCTTTTGGGGCTTTGAACTCTCCAAAATTTTTACAGTTTGGAATATCGCAGCTTTTTTGTTCTTTTTTGCCTGTTTCTTTTTGCTGTTTTAATATCTTTAAAAAATATTGTGAAGTTCTACGCCCCATTACTATTTCCCATGTTTAAATAAAAGCTAAAAGCTGAGTTTAACACGCAACAAAACAGAGTAAAATAAAATCTGTATCAAAAATGAGTAAAATTTTTAATAGACAAATCTAACCATAGGTTGTATAGTTTAGATAATAGCTATTTGCACCAATACAATAAGAAATAAAAAATGACAGGCAAAAATACCAAAAGCAAAAAAACTCCTAACAACATATCTAAAAAAGCCACTGCTGCTATTTTAAATTTAAATAATGGCTCTCTTATAAGTAGAAATATACGCATAAATAAGCGTAGAACTAGTGTTAGGTTAGACGACTGCATGTGGCAAGCATTAAAAGAAATAGCAAGTAAAGAAAAAACCTCTGTTCACGATATATGCACAATTATTTATGATTATAAAGACAGCAAATCTTCCCTATCAACTGCGCTTAGAATATTTATCGTCAATTATTATCGCAGCCACTCTAGCAGGAAATAGTTTTTTTATTTACTATTGTTATTTACTATTCTTCTAACTGTTCGGTAATTTTTATTTTTAGTTCTTATATCGGGTATCCCACCCATTTTTACCAATTCATCAAATGCATCTTCAATCTCAGAGGTATTTTGTACTGATTGAAAATACTCTATTATAGGGGCATGTCTATGCACTACGCTTCCCTCGCCTTTTTTATCTAATATTTTATGTATATGGGTTATTTTAGAGGCTTGAAAGTTAAATATCATTATCTTGGGAAAGTAAATAAGCAACACTAAGAGCCTCTTGCCTTGCCTGCCATGAATAATTTTCTATTTTTTTGCCCACCTCTTATCAAATCATGAAGGAGCTGGTATTTTAACAATCTTCTTACTGCCGTTAGGCAATGACAGATTGGCAGTTACTGGCTTTTTAAGCCTTAGTAAAAGCTTAGATGACGGAAAACCTATTTTTTTATTTATTTCATCTGTCATAAAAAACACCCTTTACCGTCAATATGATAGCTTATACGTGATATATAACATGCTATGAGCTGATACTACCCACAAAAACAATATATGTCAATAAATTATGCCTTATTTTTGATGTATTATTCTGCGTAAAGCTTTGTTTTTATGTAATACCAACCTTGCTAATTGGTTATCTTCGTTCATTGAAGTAAGTTTATCATATGCTTCTTTTACTTCTACATTTTGCTCTATGCTACGTATTTTTTCTGTAACTGGAACATAGCTATGGGTTGCTTCTTGATTAAAATTATCAATAATATCGTGCAGAATGGTTACTCTTTGAGCTTTAAAATTAAATATTGTTTTTATCCTAATTTCATCATTTTGTACAGTTTTTGAGATTGTAAAGTTATCAATTTTTTTCCATTGGGTATCGCTATCGTTTTTTACTTCTGTTTCAGCATTACTATTTTGGTTTTGGTTATTTGTATTTTGTTTGGGGATTTCTGCATTTTTGCTAGCAGGTTGCAGTTCCAATTTTTCTTTAAGCAAATTTTTCATTTCACTGGAAGCGGAATTTTCTAGATAGTTTGGATATACATCTGCCCCAGCAGCATGTAAAATTTCAACTGCTTTTAAGTTATTTCGTTCAACAGCAATAAATATTGGTTTTCCCTGATTGTCATAGATACGTTCTGGGTCCGCTCCTGCTGCAGCTAATGCAGCAACCACATCAGTCATACCTTCATATACTGCAAGGCCAACAAAGCCCTCTGGTGAACTTAAATCAATAGAATTGCCCTGCCCATTAAGATTATTTTCTATATTCTTAGATATTGCATATAAG
>JALTWL010000256.1 GCA_027047045.1 Micavibrio sp. | reverse complement strand
AATGTAAATATACAAAACCATTTGTTAGTGCTGATGGCAATGATAGTGATGATAATAGCAATGCGGGTGAACCAAAAGAGCTTGGATTGCACCCAGATACAAATATGCCAGTCACTTTGCGACTTGGGCCTTATGGCCATTATGTCCAGCTTGAGGTGGCAGAAATAAAAGAAGAAGAAAAAAAGCCGAAAAAAACAAAAAGCAAAACTAAAACCAAGCCAAAGAAGAAAAAAACGCCAAAACCAAAAAGAATGTCAATTCCAAGGGGAATGGCAATTGATAGTATAGATTTAGACATTGCAGTAAAATTACTCTCACTCCCGCGTGAAGTTGGCAAACACCCTGAAACAGGAGAAATTATAAAAGCAGGTATTGGCAGATTTGGGCCTTATTTGGTATATCAAGGAAAATTTAAATCACTTCCCAAAGGTGAGCCTGATTTAGTTCTAACTATAGGTCTTAAAAGAGCCGTTGAAATATTAGCTCAACCAAGTGGTAAAGGCGGCTTTGGAGAACTTAAAAAACTAGGTGAACATCCAAAAGATGGAAAGCCCGTTACTTTGAACCGTGGCAGATTTGGACCTTATATAAAATATGCTAAAATAAATGCAACAATTCCAAAAGATATGGATATAGAAAAAATAACACTTGCACAAGCTTTAGAATTACTAGAAAAAAAAGCAAAAAACAGCAAATCTAAAAGTAAAAAGACAGCTAGACAGAAAAAATAATATAAGGCTTTTTTAAATGACCGACTTTGTTGATAAATTGCTAAATAGAATTGATATAGTACCTGAATATCAATTATTTGGGCGTGTAACTAAAATTTTAGGTATGATGGTTGAAATTGCAGGTATTGAAAGAGAAGTTGCAATTGGTAGCCTGTGCGTGCTTAAACCCAAAGGGGCAGAAGCTGTACCTTGTGAGGTTATCGGCTTTAGGGACGGACATGTTGTCCTTATGGCTTTTGGTAATTTAAATAGAATTGGGCTTGGCTGTAAGGCTGAAATTGGGGCTAAGACTATTGATGCTTACCCTTGTGATGCTTGGCTTGGGCGGGTTTTAGATGCTTTTGGAAAACCGCTTGATGGCAAAGGCCCTCTTGTTGAAGGGGATATTGCAGTTCCACTTAGAAATTCTCCTCCACCAGCGCATGACCGTAAAAGACTAGGTGATAAACTGGACTTGGGCGTTCGGGCTATAAATACTTTTCTTAGTACTTGCCAAGGGCAAAGAATGGGGATATTTGCAGGCTCTGGCGTTGGAAAATCAGTTTTAATGTCAATGCTTGCTAAATATGGAACTGCTGACGTTAATGTTATCGGGCTAATTGGTGAGCGTGGCCGCGAAGTACAAGAATTTTTAGAAGATGAACTAGGTGAGGAAGGCTTAAAAAAATCAGTAGTAATTGTTGCGACTTCCGATGAGCCACCACTAACTAGACGACAAGGCGCATATATGACAATGGCAGTTGCTGAATATTTTAGAGAACAAGGCAAACAAGTTTTATGTATGATAGATTCTATTACAAGATTTGCAATGGCACAGCGGGAAATTGGACTTTCTGCAGGTGAGCCACCAACAAGTAAAGGCTATCCCCCAACAACTTTCACAGAACTTGCAAAATTGTTAGAAAGAGCTGGCTCTGGTGTCAATGGTAAAGGTGATATTACAGGCTTTTTTACAGTACTTGTTGAAGGTGATGACCATAATGAACCAATCTCAGACGCTGTTCGGGGTATAATTGATGGACATATTATGTTAGACAGAACAATTGCTGATAGAGGGCGTTACCCTGCAATTAACATACTTAGAAGTGTTTCACGCTCTATGCCTAAATGTTTAAATGCAGAACAAGAAGAAATTATCGCTGAGGCAAAAAAAATAATTTCAACCTATGAAGATATGGCAGATTTAATTAGACTGGGCGCATATAAAAAAGGAAGCAATAGTAATGTTGACAAAGCAATTGAAATATACCCCAAAATAGAAGAATTTATTTCTCAAAAACCAGATGAATATACCTCACTTACAGATGGTTATTCTATGCTTGCAAATATAGTCACGCACACAGGTTAGTGGAGGTATAGATAATGGCTGATCTGTACAGTTTAGTTAAGCTACACCAACATGAACTTGATGAAAAAACTCGTGAGCTTAAAAAATTTTATGATAAATTAGAAAAAACAGAACAAAATAAACAAAAAATACAAGATATGCTGGAAAATGAAAAAAAACTACTACAAGAAAATACACAAGATGTGCATTTTAGCTTTGCTAATTTTCAGGAAAAAGCCAAATCCGATATATTAAAAATAAATAAATCAATAGACGTAATTGAAAAACAAATTTTTGTTATTCGCGATGAAATGCTAGATATTTACGCAGAAATGAAAAAATATGACATGGTACAACAAGAACGTGAAAAAATAGAGGCCGAAGCCCAAAGACTAAAAGAAACAAAAACCTTAGATGAAATAGCCAATATTAGCTTTATTAGAAAAAATTTAAATTAGCTATATATCTAATTCCAAATATATTTAGGTGTTTTTTTATTTTCCTATCAATTGTATGAAAAATATTTACGATACTTAAAAGCTCCCCAACACTAGATTTTTCCCAAACATAATTTTACACAATCCTATATATGTGGGGGTGCTAAAACCAATAGTCTAAATAATTTTTAGAAATAGCTATATAAAAGCCTTTTTAAAGTTATGCGAAACAGGCATAGTTGACGCTGATGCCTTAAATTCTTTTAAGGAACGAGCAAAATAAAGACATCCATTGCCCATTTGTATAAGGGGTGATGCTTTAAATTCCGTTAAACTGCGTGCTTTGTAAAGGCAATAATTGCCCATTGTTGTTAGTGCTGGAGCTTTAAATTCTGTCAAAATACTAGCTTTATAAAGACAACAAACACCCATCATTTTTAGTTGAGATGCTTTAAATTCTATTAGGGCTTGAGCATTATAAAGACATCTGTCCCCCATCTGAGTAAGAGCTGGGGCTTTAAATTTTGCCAAAGATGGAGCATAAAATAAGCAATTATCACCTATAATTGTCAATGTGGCAGCTTTAAATTCTATTAAATCACAAGCATAACGAAAAAAGTTATTGTTCATTTTGGTAAGTTTGGGAAGGTCTATAGTTTTAATTACAGAATTTTTAGCTCCAATTAAAATTTTACCATTTAATGTTAAGTTACCATTCTTAACCGTAAGTCCCCTATTACCACCATAATTACAATTAAAATCATCAGCAAAGCTGTCTTCTAAATCTGAATCTATTTTTTTAAGTATTTTTCTTTTGCTGTCAAATAAAAAATACCCAAACAAAGCATCGCCCTTTGATTTGTCAATAACCGTAATCTTGCCATCTTTTGCCCAAACATTATCTCCATAATATGTACCGTCAATTTCTTGATGATATTTGAAAATTTGTCCATCTATTAAAATAAAACTCTCAGGTACAAAAGAACTAGCTTTAAAATCTACATTAAAATGCTCTTTTAAGGACTTTGAAAGCCCTTCAATAATCATATCAGGATTACTACCAAATGTATTATCACAGCTAGCAACTGTATGATTATAACGATTTTTTATACTAATAAATCCGCCTGTCTTTAGCATTTGAATTGAAATAACCGATGTGCCATATTTGTCTTCGCGCCTTTCTTTGCCTTTGAAATCTTCTCTTTTTATTTTATCCACATCTTTTTTAACTGCATGGACAATATAGTATTTTTTGTAACGTGTGTAATCATTAAAAGTGCAAAGTTGCTCGCTCCCCGCAAAATGATGTTTAATGCTATTTTGTTTTTTAAGAGTGTCAGCATAAAAAGCCTCATACCCTGCCCTGTCCAATAAAATAAATGGGTCTTCTGGTTCGGTTTCAATTTCTGGCGTATCATCATTTATGAGTAAACCTGTAAGATAGGGTAACAAAGGCTCTGCATCTCTGCCAGCATGGCGAAGAATTTTGTCTAGCTCTGAAATTTCAAAAATGCCGTTATGGTGAGCTCTGATTGCTTGCGCAAATTTCTCCCCATTTTGCTTCTTGATTTTTTTATACATATCCATAAGCTGCCCACCAATAAGTCGCCTTAAGTAAAATTTAAGAATCAATAAGCAACACTCTATCACAATCTCAATATTATGTAAAGTAGATTACGGCTAATTATAGTGTGTAATATTTTGAGATTTTATTTACTACAGCTATTTATTTTTCTTAAATTTCGTCTATTAAATTTTCTAAATGAGCTATGTTTGGCAGAGTTATCAACGACCAAATTGTCTTTGTGCTGTCTTATTAAGATTTTTTCAGCATTTGACAGTATAATTTTATCTTGAACACGCAAGCTTTCCAGTATTTTATAGTTACCATCTGTTTGTAACCATTTTTCTAATTTTTCAAATACAGTTTTAAAATCAATATTTTTATTTTGCTTATTAGTAGAGTGTCCGCGAGCTATCATACCCCCAGCCTCTAACTCACTTGGGTATTTATAGGTAAAAGAAATACTATGTTCATCAATATCAGCATAAAAACAGCAAATAACTTGCCTACGCTTACCCCTTAATATTGTGCGTTTAATTTGCACCACTGTAATTTTTAGCTCTTTATCCATAATGTGGTGAAGATAACATAATATAAAATAATGGTCAAGCTTTATGTATAATAAATCATCACTTAGGTTGCCAAACAACAGAGGCTGTTATCACATCAACTGCTCCCATATTATCAGGAAGTGCCTGTTTTACTAAGGTCATTGGAATAATTCCTAGCTTCAAATCTAACTCTTTAGCAATTTCTGCACTAACAAAAACTTGCCCCATTGGAAGTACTGGAAATTTTTTTCCCCAACCATCTCTGTAACCATGCGTTACACCAAAATCTAAACCAAAATCTATTTTTTTACCTAAAAAACGGCTCTCATTAGTTTCAATAGTTGCAGAGGCAAGATATGTTGTTTCATAAAAACTGTTTTTATATGCTCCCATTGATACATATGTAGAAATATTTGAATTACTTAATTTATCCAGTTTGTAATTTACAACTAAACCAAGATTAAATTCATTAAAATCTCTTTTTATTGAGTTATTCTCAAAACTATTAAACTGCCGTTGCTGTATATGTCTAGACGCAATAGAAAAGGTAAAAGATAAATTAGATTGTTTATTTTCAATATCTAAACTATCATTGGCAGTTGCACTACCTGCAATACCAACGCTTGCTGTTCCCAATATAGCCGCCGCCCATATTTTCCTTAGTGATTTCTTCATAACACAACACCACCCCATTTACATATAATAGCAATATTGGGCAGTAAATGCAATAAATTTTTATCTTTATAGCCATGCCTCCATTCAAGCGGCAATACAAGTTTTAGGCTCTGCAAATTCTAAACCTAAGTCGCTTGCTACTTCCGAGTGGGTAATTTTACCATAACAAACATTTAAACCTCGCATTAAATGAATATTCTCAGCAAGCGCCTTTTGCCAGCCTTTACCTGCAATTTCAAGCGCATATGGAAGAACTGCATTATTCAAAGCTTGCGCCGATGACACAGCAACCGCCCCTGGCATATTGGCAACACAATAATGAAGAATATTATCTACTTCAAATACTGGCTCATCATGAGTGGTAGGGCGACTAGTTTCAAAACAACCGCCTTGGTCAATGGCAATATCAACCACAACAGTGCTTGGTTTCATAATAGATAACATATCTTTAGTTACAAGTTTAGGGGCTTTTGCCCCTGGTACAAGAACAGCACCTATTACCAAATCAGCCTCTTTGATAGATTGTTCAATAGTATCTGCAGTTGAATATAAAATTGTTGCCCTTGGTCCAAATAAATCATCTAAATAACGAATCCTATCTAAAGATTTTTCTAAAATTGTAACATTTGCCCCAAGCCCAACAGCCATTTTTGCAGCATTTGTCCCCGCAATTCCACCACCAAGTACAGTAACAGATGCTGGTCTAACTCCTGGTACTCCACCAATTAAAAGCCCCGCACCACCTTTGGTTATTTGCATGTAATAACCACCAACTTGCACCCCCATTCTACCAGCAACCTCGCTCATAGGGGCAAGTAAAGGCAACCCACCATTATCACTAGTTACAGTTTCATAGGCAATTGCAACTGCTTTGCTTGCAATTAGTCCTTTTGCCTGTTCAATATCAGCGGCAAGGTGTAGATAGGTAAATAATATTTGCCCTTCACGCAACATTTCACATTCTTGTGCTTGTGGCTCTTTTACCTTAATAATCATATCGGCTCTATCAAAAACTTCTCTGGCTGTTGTAACAATTTCTGCACCCGCTTTCACGTAAGCCTCATCTGTTGCATGTATTGCAGCCCCTGCATTACTTTCAACTATTACCTTATGACCTGCTTGTGTAAATTCTTTGACCGATGCGGGCAAAAGCCCAACTCTATATTCTTGGATTTTAATTTCTTTGGGAACACCTACAAGCATAATGACAGCCTCCTATAGCTATTTGATACAATTTAACTATAGGTTAGAATCTATTCTAAAAAATAAATAAAGGCAATAATCTTTCAGTTAATTTTTTAATATCCCAGCAAAAATAAAAATCTAACTTTTAATGTAGATGACAACAACCCCAATAAAAATTAGCAACCCGCCAATTGCCTGTTGCCAGTTAATTTGGATTTCACGAAAAATTATCCAGCTAAATATAAAAACAAATAAGGGATAGGATATTTCTATTAGACTGGTTATAGTAGCATTTTTTTCTGACATACTATAAAGAATAAGAAGATTACCGCCAATAATGGCAAATGCCATAAAAACGCACATAAAAATGGCTGCTTTATTAGAAAACAATATTGATATTTGCTCTTGCAAATTACCAGATTTTAAAACTATTGCTAAAATAATAGGTAGGGTCAAAGCCTCAATTGATAACATCAAAAATGCTGGAGATATACCA
This sequence comes from Micavibrio sp., assembly GCA_027047045.1. Taxonomy (GTDB): domain Bacteria; phylum Pseudomonadota; class Alphaproteobacteria; order Micavibrionales; family CSBR16-224; genus JAJFGX01. Next base: position 4,008 of record JALTWL010000256.1, on the reverse strand, counting down.
GTTTTTAACAATCTTTCCGAAAATGTATAAGCCAATCCCCAAAGAACTGCTGCAAGCAGTGCTGCAATAAACCATGATTGTGCAAATAACATGTTTTTTCCAATTTTACTTTTATTTATAAAATATTTCTAATATCTCATATGCTTTTGAGCCTTTAGGGGTAGTAACTTCAACACTATCACCAACAGATTTACCAATTAAAGCACGTGCAATTGGGGCAGCAAGCGAAAGTTTACCAATATCTATATCAGCCTCATATTCACCGACTATTTGATATGTTACTTCTTCGTCAGTGTCCTCATCAACAAGTTTTACAGTTGCGCCAAATTTAACTGTATTACCACTCATATTTGCGGGGTCAATCACCTCTGCTGAGGCAAGACTGCCTTCTAACTGGGCAATTCTTCCCTCTATGAAGCTTTGCTTTTCACGAGCAGAGTGATATTCCGCATTTTCTGATAAATCGCCATGTTCACGAGCAGTCGCAATCGCCTCAATAATTTCTGGACGCTCAACTGTCTTTAAATGTTTAAGCTCTTTTTCTAATTTTTCAAAGCCTTGCTTAGTAATGGGCATTTTGTCCATTTTTAAATCTCCAAATAAATGATTAGATAGATATTTTTAATGAAGTGTTACTCTAAAATTACTCATAAAAGCAATATCCGTATCATCAACATTTCTACCGATTATTTTTTTACATTCTTGCTTGATTGTATTTTTTTGTTCTTTATCAAAATTACCCTTAGAGGCAACAACAACATTAAATACAGGTGATAGATAGTAAATATCCATATCGTTGTTATCTTGTGCCTTTTTAAGAGTTTTTTTAGCTTTATTTTTATCACTTGCCCCAATACTGACAGAAGTTATATCTGTTTTTGAATATATCATAAATTTTTCTGTTAGGGATATCGTAATATCTTGAGCCTCTTTATATGTTAGCGCCATTGTATATGCTCCTAATTCTATAAAATAATTATTTTCAAGAGAAGATTAACGCATTTAAGTCATTTAAGCAACTCTTTTATCCTGATTGTTTGTATTTTTGGCAATATATTCTTGTATAGATTTTATATTAAACTCTTTGCCATTTTTAATAGTGGTAATGGCCTCAATTGCTGCTTTTGCCCCAGATATTGTTGTGTAGTAAGGTATTTTATTATGCAAGGCAGAGCGTCTTAAGTCAAAGCTATCAGACACTGCCTTTGGTCCTTGCGTTGTGTTAAGCATCATTGCTATTTCACCATTTATCATTGCATCAATTATATGGGGTTGTCCTTCATGGACTTTGTTGATTTTGTGCGCTCTAATACCAGCATCAACCAAAAATTGCGCTGTACCGCCAGTTGCAACAATCCTAAAACCTAAATCTTCTAATTTTGTAGCAAGTGTTGCAATTCTTCCCTTATCTGCATCCTTTACAGATATAAACACAGTACCTTCAGTTGGTATTTTTGATCCAACCCCAAGCCGTGCCTTTGCAAAAGCAAGTGGAAAGCTTTTATCAATTCCCATCGCCTCACCCGTTGATTTCATTTCAGGTCCAAGCACCACATCAACCCCTGGGAATCGAGAAAATGGAAATATTGGAGCTTTTACTGCGAATATTTCTTGTTTTAATATATCTGCTGGAAGCTCACCACTTCTTTTTAAATCTTCAATTTTTTGCCCCAACATCAATTTGGTTGCAATTTGTGGGAGTGGCACGCCTGTTGCCTTTGCTACAAAAGGAACTGTTCTTGATGCTCTTGGATTTACCTCTAACACATATATTTCATATGCATCTAGGTTGGCGGCGTCCATACTTTCTTTGACAACAAATTGAATATTGATAAGCCCGACAATATTCATAGATTTTGTAAGTGTAATTGTTTGCCTTACCAAATCATCTAAAATTTCTTCTCTAAGTGAATAAGGTGGTAAAGAACAAACACTATCCCCTGAATGTATGCCAGCCTCCTCAATATGTTCCATAATGCCTGCAATATAAACTTCTCTGCTATCACTAAGCGCATCAATATCAACTTCAATAGAATTTTGCATATATTTATCTATTAAAAGCGGGGCTCTTTTAGACACAGCAACGGCACTGTCAATATATTTTTCTAAAAATGGGCGGTTGTAAGCTATTCGCATTCTTTCACCACCAAGTACATAGGACGGACGCACAACAACTGGGTAGCCTATCTCATCAGCAATTTTTATAGCCTCATCTCTTGTTTTTGCAGTTCCATTTGCAGGCTGTTTCAAGTCAATTTTTTGTAGTAATTTTTGAAATCTTTTTCTATCTTCGGCAAGATCAATTATATCGGGTGAAGTACCAAGTATTCTAACACCAGCTTTTTCAAGTTTATCGCATATTTTAAGAGGGGTTTGTCCGCCAAGCTGTACAATTACTCCTAAAACTTCGCCATTTTCTTGTTCTTTTTCAATTATATTCATTACATGTTCAAAGCTAAGAGGCTCAAAATAAAGGCGCTCAGATGTATCATAGTCAGTTGAGACCGTTTCAGGATTGCTATTTATCATTATGCTTTCTATGCCCATTTTTTTAAGAGCATATGCCGCATGCACACAACAATAGTCAAATTCAATTCCCTGCCCAATTCTGTTTGGACCACTACCAAGTATTATTACTTTTTTATTTGAGCTAGGCTCTGCCTCACAAAAACTAATATTACTACTCGCAAAGCAGTTACTATAACTTGAATACATATAAGCAGTATTAGAGGCAAATTCAGCCGCGCAAGTATCTATTCGTTTATATGTGGGTAGGGTTCTTGCTTTTTTTCTAATATTTCTGACATTATCCTCATTAGTCTTGCTAAGCTCAGCAAGTCTTGTATCAGAAAAGCCTAGATTTTTTAGCTCAAGCCAAGCATAGCTATCATCAGATGTGGGCAAGCCATATTTTATAATATGCTGTTCTTTTTTGACTATATTTTCTATTCTCTCTAAAAACCAAATATCATAACTACAAGCTTTTTTAACTTCATCAACAGAAAAGCCATATCTAAACGCCTCTGCAATTACTTGTATTCTATCTGGTCTTGGGCTTGAAAGAGCGGCAAGCACATATTGTGGGTGAAGCTCACTACCAATATTTGCGGATTTAGGGTCTAGATTAACTTCATTGAGGCCAGTTAGTCCATTTTCCATTGAACAAAGAGCTTTTTGTAAAGACTCTTCAAAACATCTTCCAATGCCCATAGCCTCCCCAACTGATTTCATTGCAGTACTTAGCTTTTTTTCTGTACCTTGAAATTTTTCAAAGGCAAATCTTGGGATTTTTGTGACTATATAATCAATGCTTGGTTCAAAAGATGCAGGAGTTGTTTTGGTAATATCATTTTTAAGCTCATCTAATGTATAGCCAATTGCAAGCTTGGCGGCAATTTTTGCAATCGGATAGCCAGTAGCCTTAGAGGCAAGGGCAGATGAACGGCTAACTCTTGGGTTCATTTCAATTACAATCATACGACCATTTTCAGGATTAACAGCAAATTGTACGTTAGAGCCACCAGTTTCAACCCCAACCCCACGTAAAATATCAATAGAGGCGTTACGCATCATTTGATATTCTTTGTCAGTTAAAGTCATCGCAGGGGCAACCGTTACAGAATCGCCGGTATGCACACCCATAGGGTCAATATTTTCAATTGAACATACAATTATACAATTGTCTTTTTTATCTCTGACAACCTCCATTTCGTATTCTTTCCAGCCAAGAACTGACTCTTCAATTAGAATTTCTGATACAGGTGAGGCATTTAAACCCTGTTGGACGATATGCAAATATTCATCGTGGTTATAAGCAATTCCCCCACCAGTCCCGCCAAGTGTAAATGATGGGCGTATTATCGCAGGTAGTCCAACAAAATCAATTGCACTCATTGCTTCATCTATTGATTTGGCAATTTTACTCTTAGGAGTGTCATAGCCTAATTTTTCAACACATTTGCCAAACAAACGCCTATCTTCTGCCAGTCTAATTGCATCAGGCTTTGC
>JALTWL010000255.1 GCA_027047045.1 Micavibrio sp. | reverse complement strand
GGGGTAGAAAATTTACTTGGTAAACCAATGCCATTAGCAACCGAACTAGCAAATAAGATAGGTGAACTAGGTAATTTTGACGCTGAAGACGACTTACCGTTTGCAGCAGATGAATATTTAAAGAACAATACTCCTGACGAATTAATAACATTACTGCAAAACTTATATACAGCTAAAGATGTACCTTCTTATATTGAAACAATATTAAAGTGTAATTATAGAAGAATTTACACAACAAACTATGATGATGTTGTCGAAAAAGGATCAAATAAAGTTGGTATTTTTAGAAAGAGTATAGTTATGAGCGACGATCCGAAAGAACATTATAAAAATAATAATATTTGTGTGCATATCAATGGTTCTATTGATAATTTAGATACAGAAACCATCAATAAATCATTTAAGCTATCTGAAGCTTCATATTTGTTGTATTCAGACAATTTCCTTGAATCAAAGTGGTGGTACCCCTTTAAAAAAGATCTAGAAGCTGCAAGCGCTATTATATTTTTAGGCTACTCTTTGGAATATGATATTGATATTAAAAAGCTGCTATCAAACAATGTATGGAAAGAGAAAACTTATTTCATAACAAGAAAGAATCCTTCAAAAAGAAGGATATCTAAACTTGAAAAGTTTGGTAAAATTCTGGATATTGAAATTGAGGGTTTTTCAAAATTTATCGAAAGCAATATAGATTGTGAAGGAAATAAAAAATCAAATAATTTAAAAGTTATAAATGAATATATTCCTCATAGCACATTAGATAATGTGAATATTATCGATAAAGATATTTATGATTTGTTGACACGAGGGAAAATAGACGATAGATTAGTAGAAAAGTCCTTAACACAACAAAGTGAATTATATATTGTAGCTCGAGGACGAGAATATTATGAAAAAATCAAATATCAATTAATAAACGGCAACAGGACAATTTCTATCATTTCAGAATTTGGAAATGGAAAAAGTGTTTTTTTAAAACAACTGAGATATATATTGAACAAAGATGGATATAAAATTTACGAACTTTTAGACTATGAATCGGACTTCATGGAAGATATAGATTTTTTAAATTCTCTAAACCATGAAGTAGTTCTTTTTATAGACAAATACACTGATGTTTTAGATATAGTGAAATACATAAATACACTAAATAGTAACAACATAAAATTGATAGTATCTGATAGAATATCTAATCATTCTCATGCTAAAAGAGTATTGGAAAATTATAATCCATATGAGATAGATATTGATATTTTGACAGACGATGAAGTTGATGCATTTATTTCATTAATACATCATATAGGTGAATGGGGCGAAATTTCTGGAAATAGACAGTTAATTAAAAAAAAGTTTAAAAATGAATATAAAAAACAAATTTCTATATTCTTACTATCATTATTTGAATCTGAACAGATAAAATCATCTTTGGATAAACTTATATTTCCTTTACTAAAAGAAGAAAATTCAAAGAAAACCTTATTGAGTATTTTACTTTTAAACTTAATGGATATTGAACTATCAAGAATAATAATATCAGAAATTTCTGGTTCAGATATAATTATGGATGCATCTTTTTTAGAAAAATATAGTTTTAATGAATTATTTAATTTGGATAAAGGTCTGATTCAAATTAAATCTTCTATCTTGGCAAATTTTATAATAAAGACATATTACACATTGCCTTACTTAAAGGAATTTTTACTTAACTTGATAGAAAAAACACAAAAACTAAAAGAATCAGACAAAGCATGGAATAAAATAGAAAGAGAACTATTAAGATTCCATTTTGTCGAGCAGTTATTAGAAGAAGGTAACAAAAAAGCATTTTTGAAAAATTACTTTGAATCATTAAAACAAAAAGAAGTACTTAGATGGTTGGAGTATGAACCTCACTACTGGCTACAATATGCTATGTCAGATATAGCATATAAAAATTTTTCTAGTGCACAGAAAAAACTTGAGACGGCTTATTCATTGGCTGAAAGAAAAAATAATTATGATTTTTCTGCAATTAATAACCAACAAGCAAGATTATATTTACTGGAAGCAATCGAAAAATCTACAAGGGGTGACAATGCTTTCAAGCTATTTCTAAAAGCTAATAATTTGTTGTCTTTAAATGAAAATGCAAGATATCATGCAAAACAGATGACTTTATATAAAAAATTTTATGTTGAAAAATACAAAGATATTCCTAAAAAATACAAAGAAGCATTTAAAGATATAATTAAGGGAAGGTATCAAGAAATCTTACATATTAAAGACGAATATCCTGATATATTTTTCATGGTACCTGAGTATTATAAATGTGAGCAAAGTTTATTGTTTATTCTTGAAAAAG
>JALTWL010000254.1 GCA_027047045.1 Micavibrio sp. | reverse complement strand
CAGGAAGGCGTGTAGTTTTAACAGGGGGGGCAAGTCAGCTAAGTGGTATGAAAGAACTTGCCAAACATGTGCTTGATAAAAAAGTTAGACTTGGCTCACCCATGAATATAAAAGGGCAAGCAGAATCCACGAAAACTCCGGCTTTTGCTGCTTGTATAGGAAGTTTACAATATGCAGCAAAATATGCTGATAACTTACAAAATACAGGCTCTAATCATAAATTTAGTCTTATATCTTGGCCGCAAATATCTGATAATTTCTTGAAAAAAGCAGTTGGTTGGGTAAAAGAAAATTGGTAGCACCAGAGTTAAAGCGTATTTCACGGATTGCATAAACTAATCTATATATAGATATATATAATCAAAATGGCTAAATTTTAGGAAATCTCAAAAGCTCAAACGTCTTTGCATTATTTAAATATCTTATCTATTGTGCTTTGCTTTTTTTGAATAACTGGAACAGTACTGCCATCTAGCTTTTCACCTGATTTCAACTTTTCTTGAATGCGTTTATTTTCTGCCCCAGCATCAACAATTGGGTCTTCTTGTTTTTCTTCATCTTTCCAAAAAATTATTTTATCTACTATTCCCTTATCGTTATCTAGGACAATATAGCCGTTTTCTCTATCTATTTCTTTGCGAATATTGTCGTTGGCATCACTTGCCCTAACTTTATTTAATAGAGCCATTTCTGGATTTTTACTATTCATTTGTGTGTCAGTATTTTTATTGCTACTAAAAATAACAGTTTTTGCTTTCTCTGATACTGTATTTTCCGTGTCGTTCCCAGTAGCGTTATCTGAAACCAAAGGAAGTAGGTCATATTCTGGTGGCAGAGTTAAAGGTGCCCGCTTTACAACAGTAAACTCATCTGGAGAGTTACGCCCAAAGCCAAGCTCTTTTTTTATCCCAGAGCAACTAGTTAAAACAGGCATTAACAAAATTAGCACTATTAAAAATTTAAATTTTACCATCATTAAACATCTACAGTCTCAAAAGGACTGTCCTTCATAAATAAAATTATATAAACCATTATAGCAGCACCAACAGTAATAAAAATATCTGCAAAATTAAATGCTGGCCAGTGAAAAGTTTTATAATGTAAATCAATAAAATCCACAACAGCTCCAAATCTTATTCTATCAATAGCATTACCAATAGCACCACCAGCAACAAAACCAATTGCAATAGATAGTAAAAAATATCTTGTCAGCGCAAGCCATATCAACATAAAAAATGCAACAATCATAGATATACCAGCAAAAATATATGCAAATACAGGCTCTGCAGTGTTGAACATTCCAAAACTAATACCTTGATTCCAAACCATTACTAAATCTAAAAATGGCAGAAGTTCTATTGTTTTAAAAACTTCTCTTTCTGCTATAAAATATTCAAGCCTATCTATAGTTACAAACCATTCAAAAAAAGGTAAAAACTCACCGTCTATTCTAAGGATATTTTCTAACATCGTCCATTTTAAATATTGGTCAGTAAAGGCCACCAAAAAAACCAAAATTAAACCATAAATAAAATGTTTACCTGCTTTGCCCATTTATTATTCCTTATAATTTTTTAAAGTGGCTCTAAAAATTTTAGCGGATATAGTGATATTTTACCACTATTGCTATTACAGTTTTTTAGTAACCCTTTATCTTGTGGAAGGATTTTAATACAATCACTATCATCATGCCAAGAAAAAACTATGTATTTTTTGTTATTTTCTAGTGTAATTTTAGATTTATATTTTCCTTTAGCAATTTTTATTATTTTATTATCTGTATATTTTAGCTCTAATCTTTGTTCTTTTGTATTTTTTTTTAATAACTCAGCTTCTAAAAACCAGTTCCAACCTAACATATTATTTACCGCATCTATATCACCTAACTTTAGCTTTTCTCTTATATTAGAAGAAGAAATGGTTGCCTTACCTTGTTTAAATAAGTTTGATATATTTACTTTTACTTTATATTTTTTTAGCTCTTTTTTTAAAAACTCTACATCGCCCGCCCTTCCCCGACCAAAGTAAAAATTACTGCCAACAATTATATGAGAAGGATTAACTGCCCCTACTAAAAAATTATCAATAAAATCCTTTGCCAGAGTTGAGGCGGTAAATTCATCAAAGATAACATTATAAAAATAATCAATACCTAATTTTTTAAGTAAATTTTGTTTTTGATTTTCGGATATAATAGAAAATCCGGCAATTTTTTTTTGAAAATAATATTTAGGGTGGGGAGAAAAGCTCATAACTGCTATTGGGATATTTTGACTTTTGGCTATTTTTTTTGCTTGTTTGATAAGATATTGATGTCCTAAATGCACGCCATCAAAATTACCTATAAGTAATATAGGTC
>JALTWL010000253.1 GCA_027047045.1 Micavibrio sp. | reverse complement strand
GATATACACCTATCACATAGTTATAAGACCATGAAGAATTAGCAACAACTACGTCATAATTTCCTTCTTCTATTATTTTTTTTAATCTTTTGTAATTTTTTATATCAAATCTTCTTTTACTTCCTTTATCTTCTTCATAAAACTTTAAAGGGACAATACCTTCAAGTTTTTCTATCATTTCTTTATGGTCGTATGCAAGAGCTAAATCAACATTTACATATTTAGATAAATATTTTGTTATAAGATAAGTTTGTTCCTTTGTTCCACACCAACCGTGGCTATCTATTACTTCTAATATTTTCATTTTCTTCATTTTTTTACCCCTATGAAAATCAATATGCAAAATCAAATATTAATGAAGTTAAATAAGTACTTTCGTAATCTGAACTTCCAGAATAATCTGTTTTTTGATACTCTGCACCAATTCTTATATTTGGTCTAATCATATATGAAACATGAAGTGTAGTATCTTGTCTTTCCAATCCATTTTCATTTCCATCTGTCAATGGATTATCATCATTAAATTTATAAACTCCGTAAATAACAGAAAATCCCCATTTACTGCCTACATATAAAGTTCCTGCTAAGTTCCAGCCGTTATGATTTATAGAAATTTCATTATTAATTGTTGATATTTTGTCCTTTCCTGACATATAAAGTCCAAGCAATTCGAACATTAATCCATTTTTAAAATATTTTTGAACTCCAAAGTCAATACCAACTCTTTGAGGTTTATCTTTTTCATAAGCAATACCATTTATACTTAAAGCTGAACCATCTGGATTTTGAAGATTATCTTTTCCTGAATAATAAAAACCTCCAATATTTAAATCAGAAGAAAAAATGGATTTTGTTAGAGCAATCCTACTGTAAAAATCTATAGGATCTTTATCAGACTGATTTATTTTTGCTTCTTCAAGACCTATATTTTCATTTGTTAATGATGTGTTACCTCTATACGCTCCAATATTTAAATAAACAAGATTAGAAAAATATCCGTATGCTGAAATCCCTCTATTATTAAAGCTAAATATATCTTGAAGTCCTGTATTTTTTAATGCTATATGAGGTGTTGCAATAGATCTTGTTAGTCTTCTTCCGTGATAATCTAAACTAATGAATGGGTCTGTTCCTGTTGGTGATGTCCATCCACCTATAAGTCCAAGAAGTATGTTTTTACCAATGTTTTGTACATACGTTGCCCTTGCATACTCTATTCCCCATTTTCCTTCTTCTGCTTCATAGATAGGCTCTAGAACTCCCCCAAAATTTTCTGAAATTCTACCTGCAAAGGCAAGCATAAATTCTGAAGGGAATATAGTTTCATTAGATTCACCTTTTTGTTTACTATAAGGAAAGCTTAAAACTCTAATTGAAAGAGGATTGTATTTAGGAATTGTATGATTATCTCCAACCATTATTTCATCAAGAGATTTTCCCTCTGTATAGCCTTTCATTTTAAACATCATTCCAAATTTGTTTAACCTTGGCGGAATAGTATGACATGTATTACATGAGTAGCCTGTTTGTCTTGCAAAACTTGGAAGAGCATTTGCAGAATTTTTAGTTATAATTTCTTTTGAAAGCTCAGGACATTTAGAGTTGATATACTCATTTATTCCAAAAGGAAGTAAAACCGCTATGGAACCTACCCCTGCAAATATTAATTTTTTATTCACTTTACTAACCTCTATTATTTAGTTAGTTCTTTGAGCTGTTTTTTCATTTCTGGATTTTCATTTAACACTTTTTTCACAGTTTCTTTATTCATCATCATCATTTTCATCATTTTTTTAACGATTTTTGGATTTTGCATCATCTTTTTCATCATCTGTTTTCTACATTCTTTCATTTGCTCCATCATCATTTTTTTCATTTCAGGATCCATCATTATCATTCGTATCATCATTCCATCTTGCATATTATTATGTTTATTCATCTTATTTTGCTGATTACCGTTATCCATCATGTCCATATCCATCATCATATCCCCGTGTGCAAAACTTAAGCCAAAAGAAACCATTCCTGCTGTTAATACAGCTAAAACAACTTTTCTCATCTTACTTACCTCCGAATTTTTCCTACTAAATTTAGTAGTAGTTTTAATAATAAACAGCACTTTAAGATTTGTCAACTACTTTTTGTAGTAAATGCAAATCATATTTTATTCAGCACAACAAGATAACTTAGAAATATCTTTTATAAATGTTTGTGCACATAGTTTTATCGATTCGGACAGGGTAGGATAAACATCTATTGTTTTTACAACGTCTTCAACAGTCAGCCCGTACTTAACAAGTAAAACAGCCTTATGGATTATGTCAGAAGCATCAAGACTGCACATATGGACACCTAATATTTTTCCTGTCTGTTTTTCTACTATCATCTTTACGATACCATCAGTTT
>JALTWL010000252.1 GCA_027047045.1 Micavibrio sp. | reverse complement strand
CCACCACTTGATAGTGGTAGTGTTACTTATTCAAATGGCAAGGACGCAACTTTAGAGCAAGCAGCAAGCGATATTGTACAATTTTTAGCTTGGGCGGCTGAGCCTAAAATGGAGGCACGTAAGCAAATGGGGGTAAAAGTTATATTATTTTTACTTGTATTTGCAGCTATAGTCTATGCAATAAAACGCAGGTTGTGGGCTGACATACATTAAGCTAATCATTTTATATTATTTTACTTGTATATGTCATGATGTTATATTTTGACATGTGGTTTATATTTTAGGAGAAAAAAAATTAGCGGTACTGCAATTTTAATACATATTATTGGTAGTGTTTGCTTACTTCTTTGGGGAGTAAGCATGGTCAATTCTGGTTTTACACGCGCTTTTGGCGGCGCGCTTAGGCGTTTTATCGCCAAATCTACTAGCAACAGATTTAAAGCTTTTTTGTCTGGCATTGGTGTTACAATGATACTACAAAGCAGTACTGCTGCGGTTTTGGTTTTATCTTCCTTTGCCTCGCAAGGGTTAGTTAAAGTTTCAAGCGCAATTGCCGTTGTTTTAGGCGCTGATGTTGGCACAACCATTGTTGCACAAATATTAGTAATGGACCTAACATGGCTTATGCCTGTTTTAATTACTTCAGGATTTATTATAAATAAGGCTCTAAAAGATGGGCAATATAAACATGTTGGGCGGGCTTTAATTGGAATTGGTTTGATTTTACTTGCGCTTAAGGGATTGGTTGCTTTGTCTGAGCCTTTGCGTTCTTCTGAAGTCTTAAAAATAGTAATTGAGGCTTTAGCACCAGAGCCATTTTTAGCAATTATTCTAGCCGCAATACTCACTTGGCTTGCTCATTCTAGTTTAGCGATGGTTTTACTATTTACATCACTTGTAAGTGGTGGGGTTATTCCAATTTATATGGGTATGACACTTGTTTTAGGAGCTAACCTTGGTGGAGCAATAGCACCAGTTGTCATGACAGCTGGCGATAGCCCTAAAGGAAGACGCGTTGCCCTTGCAAATTTATTTATGAGGGGTGTTTTTGTATTATGTATGTTGCCACTTCTGCCATTAGTAAAAGAATTTTTAGATAAACTAACCTCAGATGCAGGACAACATATTGTTAATTTCCACATGTTTTTTAATATTGCACTTGCAACTAGCTTTATTTTATTGACAGGGTTGGTATCTAAAATTACGAAAAAATTCCTACCAGAAAAAGTTGAAATAGAAGATAAAAGCAAGGCTAGATATTTAGATAAATCGGCTCTTAACACACCACCTGCGGCACTTGCTTGTGCGGCTCGTGAAACTTTAAGAGTTAGTGATTATATTCAAAGAATGTTGCGTGAAACCTTAGAGGCTCTTAGAAACCACGATATAAAATTAGTAAAAGAAATTAGAGAAAGAGATAATATAGTCGATGACCTATATGAGCAAATAAAAATATATATGGCAAAAGTATCAGGAGCAGAGTTAGATGAAAAAGAAAGCAAGAGATATATGGAAATACTGACTTTTGCTACTAATTTAGAACATATAGGGGATATTATAGATAAAAGCTTAATGGAGCTTGCAAGAAAAAAAATTCGTAACCAATATGTTTTTTCTGATGAGGGTTTTAAGGAAATATGTGACTTGCACGCACTTATAATGGAAAATTTAAGCTTGGTTCAAAATATTTTTATGACCGGCGATGTTGATATGGCAAGAAAACTTGTTGAAGAAAAAGCAGCCGTTAGAAAACAAGAGGTGCAAGCCGCTGAAAGCCATATAGAAAGACTTCGCAAAGGTGTGGCAGAAACACTGGCTACATCTAGCTTGCATCTAGATATTTTAAGAGATTTAAGACGTATAAATAGTTACCTAACAGTAATTGCATATCCTATTTTAAAAGATGCAGGTGAACTGCATAAATCATTACTTAAGAAAAAAATAAGCGATGATGAAGAATAAAACGTTATTCAACAATATCATCAATTATAAATAACCGCCCGTACCAACGCCAATATTGTTTACCTTTTTCTTTTTCATATTGGTAGGAAAATACGGGTATTGTACAGTTCATACGAAGTCGTTTATTTAAAAAACTACTATCTATATTTAAATTAACTAAACTATCACCTATAAATTCTATATTTAATTTACCAATATCGGACATAAAGCAGGCTATTCGTTTTTTTTCTTCTAATATTTCTGGTATTTGAAAGCTAATTTTTGCAATATCTTGCTTTTTCACCAAGATATATTCTGGCTGTTCACTACTAACTGGCAAAGGAAAACTGGTTGCGGCTAGTTTAAATCTGTCTAAATCTCCATATTCATCAGTCATTGAAAATCTTGGCAGAGTCATAAAGTTACTGCCCATATAAGCAACGCCTGAATGCTGTCCAAAACCAGCTTTAAACTCATAGTTTTTCACTATCTCTAGAGAAGCTTTTGTATATTCCCCATAAGGCCATGCGAATATTTTAGGTGCAAATCCCAATTCCTCTTTAAAGCGTGCTATACTGCGCGTCCAGCTACGCATTTGTTCTTCTTTTGGTAAATATATAATATGCGTATAGCTAAATGGCAGTGCTCCAATTGTAACTAGCCTATTTTTAGATAGTTTTTTTATTTCTTTCCAGCTCATATAATAACTAGAGTTTCTATCTATTCTCTCTGGTGTGATAAATATCGTAAAGGGTAGTTTTGCTTCAAGTAAAATGGGAATTGCATTTTTTAAACTACTCTTATAGCCGCCCTCAAAAGTAATAACTACACTATGTTGTTTTAAATTTTTACCTAACTTTAAGCTATCTATTGCGTCAATTGCACTAATTACATTGTAATCACCTTTTTGTAGCTCTTTTATATGTTCCTTAAAACTATCAGTATGGAGGTTTGAATTTGGATATTCGTCTTCTCCTATACGGTAATATATAAAAAAGACAGCCTTCTTAGTATCTTGAAATATCTGCTGAATTTCATCTTCTGCAAGTGCTGAGATATTAAAAAATATAATATAGCTCACCATCACCATTAAGGCTGTCATATATGCCTTTATAGTTGCTGTTTTATACATAGCGTCCACCATAAAAAATAGAATCGGTAATCTATACAATAAATCAATAATAACCTATTTACATTGAGTTTGTCTTATCATATTTTTACTATATTTTAAGGAGTAATTTTATGAATATACTCAGTATAGACACAACGGCAAACAATACTAATATTTCACTAAAAGATAAATCTAATATTACCAGTGATATAAATAATAACCCACGTGGACAAGTATCATTTTTATTTCCCATGATTGTTAAAATTTTAGATAGTAAAAAACTAAAATTTTCTAACTTAGATATTCTACTTACAGCAACAGGACCTGGTAGCTTTACAGGTATTAGAGTTGGTCTATCTGCTATGCAGGGTATTTCGCTTGCAACAGGTATTCCTATAGTGGGTATCAATAATTTTGATATCTATGCTCATAGTTTAAGTAAATCTAATAAAGACAACAATATTTTAGTATTATTAGAGAGTTTTAGAAAAGAAGTATTTTGTAAATTTTACAATAAAGATACAGCTAATGATAAAATTTTTCAGGCAAGTGATAATGAAGTAATAGAATTTTTATCCAATATAAAAAGTAATAAACAAACAACTATATGTGGTAATGCTGATAAAATTTTGTCTAAAATAGATAATTTAAACATAGAAAATACTGAGCATGCAGAAGTAAATAATATTTTACCTTCTAAAATAATGATAGAAATATTTACAAAAGAAATAACAAAAATAAATAATATAAAAAAGCTAGCTCAAAAAAATCTAGCAGCGCCATTTTATTTAAGACCACCAGATATAAGCATCAGTAAAAAACTTACATAGAGTGATATACATCAATGGTTAAAATACGTTGACCATTTTCATCTTTGCTAAGTTTGCCGTATGGTTGTGGTCTTAGTTCTGCAAATTCATCTAACAGTGATGCTAGTGCATCTTCATATGTGCCAGTTAATTTTAGGTTTTTATGCAGCCTATAGTCATAATTTGTATTCCACAATATTTGAACATTTTCACGCTCAGACCAAAGCTTAATTATGTTATTTAGAGTCTGTCCTTTATGTGCTTGCCATATAGGCATATTTTCATTTTGTTGTACTATATCAACTGTTTTTATTTCTGTATATTGTGGAGGCTCTGGCAGCTTAATATATTTAGCTGAGCTAGGCGTGGCCACAGCCTTAGAAGTAATAACACTAGCAGGCGCGATAATAATTATACCATCACGCTCATATGCTCTTAGCTGTGCTTTTGCAAGAGTATCACTTAGGATTTTATCCCAACCATCTCCACCGTTCCAAGAAATTTTCTTAGATAAATTAACCCCCTTGTCAAAGGCAAAAGCTCTATTAGTTGGAATGATTTGTCTAATTGCTAAAACAAGAGGAACATCATTACCAAAACCTTGAATAACTTTAGCATCTTTTACTTTCAAACTAGGAATATACGGGCTATGAGTATTTTCTTCTTTTACAACCTTGGCAATAATATCATCTTCAAAGTTAAATTTAATGTTACTATCTTTTATATTTTCTTGTGTGTTTTTTGGAATATCCAGTATTTCACTTGTAATAGGCTTTAGCTCAGCAGGCTCAATTTCTAGTTTTTCTGGTGTAATATTAGTCTTTTTATTATCCGTATCGCCTCTCCAAAGAATTTCTTTATCCAGTTTTTTACTTTTTAAAGCAGATTTTGGAAAAATAGATTTCTGCTTACTAGGGGGGTTCCATTTAAAACCTGCAAAAGCCTTTTCAGATGTTAAAGCTAAGCTCAAAAAACCAATTAGTGGAAATGTAAAAATTGTTGCAAATACTGACTTTTTTAGTAAAGACATTTTTTTATCCTTAAAAGAGTTAAATAAAAATCCAACACACAAACCCCATGCTGACATAAAAGCAAAAGCTAGCATATTTTTCAATAAATAAAAATAGATATTTACTTATTTTGCAACTGCAACTTGGTTACGTCCGTTATTTTTTGCAATATAAAGGGCTGTATCTGCTCTTTCTATAATATCTTCTATTTTATCTTCTTTTTTATATTCTGCCACTCCAACAGATAGGGTTATTTTACCCAAATGTTGATTATTTGTTCTGTTAATAACCTCGCGTGCTTCAACTGATTTTCTAAGAGATTCTGCCACTGCGATCCCAGCAGATATAGGAGTATTTGGTAAAATTATTGCAAATTCTTCTCCACCATATCTAGCTGCAATATCTTTACCTTTAATACCATCAGTTAGACATTTTGCCACAAGTCTTAACACTTGGTCACCTATTAGATGTCCAAAATTATCATTAAATGATTTAAAGTGATCAATATCTAACATCAATAAAGTTAGTGGTTCATTATTATCTTCTGCTGTTTGGAGTGCTTTTTCCAAATTATCATTAAATGATTTTCTATTGGCAAGGGAGGTTAAATTATCAGTTAAAGATTCTTGTCTTACAACCTCTAGGCTTTCTTTTAAAAGATTAACTTGCGCCGAAGATGTATCTAGCTGTTTTTCAAGAGATTTATTATATTCCACCATTTTCTTTGTATCTTCAACAAGTGATAATATAACCCCCTCTAAATCTTCAATAGATTTAGAGCGTGCAACTTTATTAGACATACTAGCCAACGAATCGCCATATTCAGAAGTCGCATCTTTCATATTACCGACAGCATCGCCAATTTCCGTCAAAGCATCTTGTAGATGTTTATTGATTTTCTGCATAGCAGAATCGATAGTATCTCTAGAAATAAATTTATCATAAACCTCTTTGCAAAAATCTGCTGTAATTGGTTTTTTATGTCTGTCTATAGCAGCGCGAATTTCTGGATCGCCATCATAGTATCTATACCATAGTTCGTAATGCTCAGGTGTTGATGGTAGACCTTCTTTGGCTATTCTTTCCCAAGCTTCAGATGCTACATCTTTTATATCTGTTGCTTTATTCATATTCATCACACTAAACCATAAAATTTAAATTTAACTGTATAAACATTACTAAAGTGTATTACATTTCTATTGTAAAATCAAACAATTATCTTTTTGTAATATACATTAATTTGTATTTTTTATAAAATCTATACTATCTGCAATATTGTCAAAGATAGAAAAGTAACCTCTATCCCTGTCGCTAGCAAAGCCTTTTTTCACCATATCATTAACCAGTTTAATGAAATGCTCCCAATAGTTATTAGTATTAACGACAGCAATTGGCTTTTTATGTAGTCCTAAAACTTTCCAAGTAAGAATTTCAAAGGTCTCATCCATAGTGCCAAGCCCTCCAGGCAGAATAATAAAACCATCTGATATTTTTTCCATAAAGGCTTTTCTATCATGCATGCTTTCAACTACATGCAACTCAGTTAAGCCTAGATGTTGTGGTTCTCTTTTTTCTATATGGGCTGGAATAATTCCAATAACTTCTCCCCCCGCTTTTAAAGCCGAATCGGCAACAAGTCCCATAAGTCCTACGTTTCCGCCACCATATACAACCCTAATCCCCGCCATTGCAAGAGCAGCGCCACATTCTTTTGCGACTTCTTTGTATATACTATCAACATCACTTGCAGCGCCGCAATAAACACAAATTGTCAATGGAGAGTTATTTTTTGTTGCCATTTTTTTTATTAGCTTTATGTTATTCATAAATTTAAGATAGTAAAAATGACATGATAATAAAAAAAGGTCAATAGATGAAAGAAAAAAATGAAAATACAAAAGATACAATGAAAATGCTATTAACAGGGGCGATTAAAACCATATGTCCGCCTATACATGCTGCTGGCTGGCCATTTATTACTATTTTTGCCATTGCTTCTTTACTGTTGGCGCTATTATCAGAATTTTTAGGGGTGATTGGTTTAATTCTGACGCTTTGGTGTGTTTATTTTTTCCGTGACCCTAAAAGAGTAACTCCAAATAAGGAGGGTTTGATAATCAGCCCTGCTGACGGTGTGGTATCTGCAATTAAAAAAGTATCACTTCCTGCTGAAATTGACCCGTCTTTAGATAAAGATGATGCATTATTTAAAGCAAAAACATTGACTAGAGTAAGTATATTTTTAAATGTATTTAATGTGCATGTAAATCGTGTTCCTGCCAGTGGTGAAGTAACGCAAGTGATATATCATGCGGGTAAATTTTTAAATGCCACCCTAGATAAAGCAAGCGAAGATAATGAACGTTGCACAGTTGTGATGAAGTTAGATGATAAGAAAAATAGCTCAATTGCTTTTGTGCAAATAGCAGGCATGATTGCAAGGCGTATTTTATGTGATGCTAAAATTGGCAGAAAATACAAAGCTGGTGAAAGATATGGTATTATACGTTTTGGTAGTCGTATGGATATTTATCTTCCCCCAAGGACTGCGCCATTAGTTACAGTTGGGCAAACTATGATTGGTGGGGAAACTGTTATCGCAGATATTAGCAGTAACGAAAAAGTAAGAGAAGGAGAGGTGCGTTAGTTGTGTCTATTAAAAAAGTAAATACAGCAAAACAACAAAAAAGTAAAATAACCTCATTTCATAAATTAGTTCCCAATATGATGACTATAGCAGCGATGTGCGCTGGAATGTCAGCCATGCAATTTGCAATTGCCAGTCGGTGGGAGGCTGCTATTTTAGCCATAGTAATAGCGGCTTTTATTGATGCATTTGACGGGGCTGCAGCTAGACTACTTAACGCCTCAAGTAAATTGGGGGCAGAGCTTGACAGTTTATCTGATTTTTTGTGTTTTGGGGTTGCGCCTGCTATGGTTTTGCATCTTTGGTCTTTGCATGATGGTGGCAGATGGGGCTGGATTGTCGCCCTTGCTTTTGCAATTGCAGTTGCGCTTCGCTTGGCTCGTTTTAACGCTATGACTAAGGAAGAAAATGGCGAGGAGGCTAAACAAGGATTCTTTAAAGGCGTTCCCGCCCCAACTGGTGCTGGTATGGCAATTTTACCGATGATTATTAGCTTCCAAATTGAAAGCTCTAATAGTAACGATGCAATGTTGAGCTTTTTAAATATTTTGCAGTCGCCCATTTTTGTCGGTGCATGGATGCTTCTATTTGCGGGGCTTATGGTTAGTCGCCTGCCAACTTTTTCAACTAAACAAATACATTTACCTCCTAAAATGGTAATACCTGCTTTGGCTGTATTTGGTCTATTTGTTGCAGGGCTTATCAATGCGCCTTGGCCGACATTGACACTTATGGGGATTGGCTATGGTATTTTAATTCCAATTTCTGTGTTTTTTGCTTATAAAACAGAGGGGAAAAACCATAAAGAAAGAAAATAATCTATGTCCAAATTAAACAATAAATATTTTGAAACATTAAAAAGAGAACGTAAATATAATGGCTATCGTAAAGTTGATAGTATAGTTTTAAACCATAAATCTTTAAACCCTGCCTCAGATAAATGGCTGTGCAATATTCAAAGAGAGGTTATATGTATGCAAGCCTCTGCTGCGACTTTGCTTTATGAGCCAAAAGAAGATGTTATATTATTAAGCAAACAATTTAGGGTGGCACCTGCATTAATCGGCTATGATATACCCTTTATGCTTGAATGTTCAGCGGGGCAAATTGATGCAGGAGAAAAGCCAGAAGATGCTGCAATTAGAGAGGCATTTGAAGAAACGGGTGCAAAGATATTAGATTTAGAATTTATAGTTCGTGCCCTTCCAAGTTCTGGGGCGACAACTGAAGAATTTTATATATATTGTGGGCATATTGAATCTATCCCAGAAGGTCGCTATCATGGTATGATAGAGGAAGGTGAAGAAATAGAAACGATCCCCATGCCTGTAAGTGAGGTTGTAAAACTTGTTGATGATGGTAAAATTCACAATGCAACTGCCTTAATTGCCCTTAATTGGTTTTTTAGGCATCATGACAGGTTAAGAGATAAGTGGAAATAAACTATGTCTGATAATGACAAAGATAAAAAAACGGCGACTCTGCTCGCACATTTGGGCTCTACACCTTATAGATATGATGGGGTTGTAAATACTCCAGTTCACAGAGCATCAACCTTTGTACTAGAAACTTATGAGGAATTTTGCAATTGTTTTGAAGCGCCGTTTAGATATGGTAGAGAGAGAACTCCAACTAGCGCGGCTTTTGAAAGGGCGATTGCCACTTTGGACGGGGCTACAGGCGCTGTGGTTACATCATCTGGACTTGCCGCTATCAATGCGGTTATTATGTCTTTTGTTGAGGGGGGCGAACATGTGCTTTTGCCAGATAATTTATACGGCTTTACCCGTGATTTTTGCACAAGAACACTCAGCAAATATGGCGTTCAAACCGAATATTATGACCCAATGATAGGTGCAGATATAGAAAAACAAATCAAGCCAAATACAAAGCTACTATATATGGAATCACCAGGCTCTCTTACTTATGAGGTACAAGATATAGGGGCTTTTGTAAGTGTTGCTAAAAAATATGATATTGTAACTGCAATTGATAATAGCTGGGCGACACCACTTAATTTAAAGCCACTTGATTTGGGAATAGATATTTCTATTATGTCTGCTACCAAATATATTTCTGGTCATTCTGATATGATGTTGGGTGTCATTTCTTGCAACGAAAAAACTATAGATATTGTACGGGATACAGTCAGGCAGCTTGGTAATTGTGCAGGCTCTGAAGAGCTTTATTTAGGACTTCGTGGCCTTAGAACATTAGATGTAAGACTTGAAAGACACAAGCATAGCGGACTTGAACTTGCCAAATGGCTATCTTCAAGAAATGAAGTAAAAAAGGTACTTCATCCTGCATTGCCAGAATCTGCAGGGCATGAAAATTGGAAAAAGTATTTTCTTGGCTGCTCTGGTGTGTTTGCAATTGTTTTAAAAGAAACTAACAAAGAAAAAATTGCCAATATGCTAGATAGTATGCAAATATTTAAAATGGGATTTAGCTGGGGGGGGTACGAATCACTTTTATTTCCTGAACAGCTAAACCAACAAAGACTTACAAAACCGTGGGAAGGTGATGGCTTTTTACTTAGAATTCACCCAGGTTTAGAGGATTTAGAAGATTTAAAACAGGATTTAGCAGACGGTCTTAAAAGATTGCAAGCTAATTGATAGATGTACTTGACCTTTTGGGTAAAAAATTGTTATAAAGTAAATCCAAGTTTTTGCGGGTGTAGCTTAATGGTAAAGCCCTAGCCTTCCAAGCTAGTTATGAGGGTTCGATTCCCTTCACCCGCTCCAAAAGTCACCATTTTCTGTATGGTTGTTGATGTTACCGTTTTTTAGCTTAATTTTTTTTATCCATAAATGATGGATTTTTATTGTCTGTGTATATTGTGTGGTCAATATAGCCATCTGGTTCTTTATAATAACTATATACTATATTTGTTACATGAATATTTTGCTCATTATTAGTTAGTAACCACGCATTATTACTGCCCCAAATTATTTGCCTTGTTACATGAGGAAATACTGCCCTTATTGTATTGTCTAGTCTTTTAGAAAAATCACCAGTAAAATTCATCGTTGTAACTGTATTTATTACTAAAAAACCACCATCTTTGATTACTTTATTTACCTGTTCAAAATACTCACGCGTTAGTAAATGTTCTGGTATTAAAGCTCCAGCCTTAAAAGTGTCTAAAATCACTAAATCAAATTTTTTATTCTCAGCAATTACCCTTGTCAAAAAACCACGAGCTGGCAGAGGAATGAATTTTTTATTTTTATGTAGTTTGACCTTTAAAAAATGTTCTTCTGCTATATCTTTTAGGTCTGGATCAATATCTATGAATGTATATCTATTGTATCTATCAAAAATTCCCATTGTAAAGCCTGCTGCTCCAATGATTAGTATTTTTTTAGGTGGCTTTGGTGGACGCAGAGGTTTTATAAAGATTTCATCTATATATTTAACATATCCATAAGGACTGCCCTTACCCTCAATATAGCCCGATGAGTTACCACGATTTAAAGCCATAATTCTTATATTTTTATCTTTACCTTTTTCTGTTATTTGAACAGTGTTATAAGCATTGTTGTTGACTATATTTAATTTTTTCATTTGCCATGGACCATTTAGATAAATAGCAAGTAGCAATATTGAAAATATAGTTGCCAGATTTTTATAATTGCTTTTTTTACTGATAAGTAAGGCTAAAAGCGCTAAAGAGGCAATAACAACAATTACGCTATTATTCACACCGATATATGTCATTAGTATAATTGTTGTAACAATTGAGCCTAGAAATGATCCTATCGTAGATATCATTAGTAT
>JALTWL010000251.1 GCA_027047045.1 Micavibrio sp. | reverse complement strand
GTTGTGGAGATGAGCTTGGAGATTCAACATCTGGCATATCACCTGTATCTTCTACCGGCACGGTGCTATCTTCGTTTTTGCCAAGGGAAGATTCTTCTGGTTTACCATTTTGTTGTTCACCTTGCTGAGGGTCACCTTGCTGAGGGTCACCTTGTTGAGGGTCACCCTGCTGAGGCTCTCCCTGTTGAGGGTCACCCTGCTGAGGCTCTCCCTGTTGAGGGTCACCCTGCTGAGGCTCTCCCTGCTGAGGGTCACCCTGCTGAGGCTCTCCCTGTTGAGGCTCACCCTGCTGAGGGTCACCCTGTTGTGGGTCACCTTGCTGTGGGTCACCTTGTTGAGGCTCTCCCTGTTGTGGGTCACCTTGTTGAGGCTCTCCCTGTTGAGGGTCACCTTGTTGAGGCTCTCCCTGTTGTGGGTCACCCTGCTGAGGCTCTCCCTGTTGTGGGTCACCCTGCTGAGGCTCTCCCTGCTGTGGGTCACCTTGCTGTGGGTCTTGTGGCTGAGGTGGGCTATTCGGATTTTGCAAATGATCATTGCTGCTATCCTGTTCGTCCTGTGGATTGTTTTCCAACTCCTCATCAATTAAATCTGATGTATATTCTAAAATATTTTTAATTAAATCTTCAGCATAGCTGTCCCAAATATAATCTATTATCTTATTTCTATTTTTATCAGCCAGCTTAATTTTTCGCTCTATAACATCTGTGCCATATAAACGTTCATGATGTTTTGGCTGTTGATTTTCCAAACCGTCTTTACCGCCACAAAGTTCCCGCAAAGTTTTAAAATCTGGATGCGCAACGCCAGCATCTTTATTAGGATCATTTGCAGATTTAAGAGTTTTTATAGCACGGATTTGTTTTGTATCAACACCTGCTTTTCTCCATGCATCATCTGTATTTTCAAATAAGCCATTATTTTGGAAAAAACTAAGATGAACGGCTTGGCACAAATTTAAATATCTAGCCATATCTTCAGACATGTTCTTCCCAGCCTCTGCAGGGGGCATAAATCCTATACCGTCAGAGGTAACCGCAGAATTATTAAGTGATACGCCAAAATCTTGGATACGTACTTTACCTAAATTATCAACATATCTATTGCTAACATTAGCCTCAGCCGCTTTGAACATTTTCATGCGCAATTCCCACTCAGCACTAAGCATACGCAAGGATTTGTATTCAGCTTTAGTTAGCTCTGGTCCCTTTTTCATTACTGCACGACGTTTTTTCATTAAAAGCGGAGCCATAGTTTGATATAATTTCACCATTCTATCAGGGTAAGAACGCGACAAATAAGCGTAACCTATCTCACGGCATACATCAGCACGGGCATGTTCAAAACCAACAACCAAACAATGTCTAAAATCAACGCTTATCTTATTTGCCTTATTATCATAGCTAACGCCAGTCCCTGGCCTGCCCCACTTATATGCAGTTTTTCTATCGCGAAGGACTTCCTCAATATTTTTTGAATGTGAAATAAGTTCTTGTATGGCATATGAGCTTTTGGTTATTTGTTGCCAAAGCTTACTTTGTTCTAACTCATTGTATGGAACTGGATTGTCCCAATTTTCCTCCATATGTTGGGGGTTAAGCGCAATAAATGTAAATCCCGCCCCCCACAGCAATTGCAAGGCGGGTGTATTGACTTTAGGGGTTTTAGGAGCCTTACCAGATTGTAAAGCTTGCAACATATTTTGCACTTCTTCTTTAAAACTCTTATCTTGGTTCGGAATTCGGCTAATGAATTTTTTTAAATCTTCCATAGAAAAAGAAACATTTGGAACTCCCATCTGAGCTGCACGAAATATAGCATTAAGCTCAACACGGTATTTTGTGAGCGGTTCTCTCAATATATTATTTAGCTTTTTTCTATTTTCATTATTTTTTGCGTTTTTATCCGCCATATTGTTTCCTTAATAGTTTCTTTACCTTTTTACACTAGACTATGCTAGAGTAGGGTTATTTGTAAGTTCCATGACATTAGCCTGATATCTAAACTTACATTCGTTAATTTTTCAAACATAAGTTGCTTCAAATTGTCATCTTCTTAGCTCAAATATTTTAGTGGAGGTGAATATACAACATAAACATCTCACAGGCAAGTAATAATTTTTAACATATGGCAAAAAAAAGCAAAAAACTATTTTTTTATTGCTGTTTTAGGGTGTTTTTAGATATAAAATTACAAAAGAATAGCCGTTTTAGATATTTTTAATATAAAATAAAATATCAATTTAATTTTAAATATTATTGTCGATTCTTTATTTTAAATTACAAATTGCAATTCTTTTGGAAGCTCTCTATTTGATATAGGCATAAATTTATTTGAATATTCAGGCATAAAGCGAAAGTCCCACCATTCTTGTGGCAGTGGCAATAATTCAAATCCAAAAAACTCACTTGCCCTTAGCATAGCATCTGATAATCTCACCCTGTTTTCAATTATATTTTGTTCAAAATCTGCATAATTTCTTGCAGATGGATTGTTAAATTTATCTTTAACCAGATGATCAAACTCTGTTCCCATATCAATTGTATCACCATTTTCAGTAATTGGAATTAAATCAATGGCCATTGCCCGCGGATGCCCACCTTTTCCTGGAGGAGAAAGCAGTCTTGGTTCTTCTAACCAAGCTGGGTTTTCCTTAACAATTTTCGTATTTAACATTGATGCTTGTGCCTCAATTGGTCTTAAACAATCTTTTACCTCTAAAATCCAACCATATTTTTTATTGCATATTTCTGCTGCTTTTATAGTTATTTTAGCCATATCCTTATGAGCAATTATTTTTGTATTTGGTTTGTATATTGCCTTTTTAAATATATTATTTTTATGATGGGGATTTGCATATACAGCGTCTATTACAATTGGATATTTATCTTTAAAATCGTCAAGAATAACTAAATCATCTATTGAAATCTTCTGTTCTTTTAAATTTTGCATATTTTTATAAAATATTTTGAGTTATGTTTAGAAAAAATTAACTTATGTAATAGATAATGTAAAGTGCAAATAGAGATTAAGAGGAATTAAATTTAAGGAATTGTTCCATGAAAAAAGATAAATTTGATAGACATATAAAAAATGAGTTTAATACAGCCAAAGAACGAGAAATGGCTCGTTTAGATGGCTTTGCCGAAGCTTTTAGTGCTGATTTGAGGGGAGATAACCCAGACCTTAGCAATCTTGGTAAGATTAGTCCTCCAAAACATGGTATGAATAGATAAATTTCTGGTAAAATAATGCATATCAAACTATTATAGCCCTCAGCCTTATTATGGCTGAGGTTTTTTTATATTTATTAAGGATATAGCAAATTCAATGGAACAAGGTATTTT
This sequence comes from Micavibrio sp., assembly GCA_027047045.1. GTDB lineage: Bacteria > Pseudomonadota > Alphaproteobacteria > Micavibrionales > CSBR16-224 > JAJFGX01. The sequence goes on along the minus strand of JALTWL010000251.1, from coordinate 7,996 downwards.
CGCAGCAATTGATACAAATGACCTAGAAAAAGCTAAAAATTTAGCACAAAAAATTTCAAAATATATTTTTGGTCTTAAGCTTGGAATGGAATTTTTTTATTCTCATAGTAGTAGTGGTGTTGTTGAGCTTATATCTTCACTCCCCCAACAACCAGCCTTATTTTTAGATTTAAAATTTCATGATATACCAAATACCGTAGCGGGTGCTGTTCGGGCTGTATCTTACTTACAACCTGATTTTTTAACTGTTCATTCTTTGGGAGGAGCAGATATGATTAGAGCTGCAGTTGAAGAAGTAAAATCACAGTCTTCTAATAGTAAAATATTGGCTGTAACAATTCTTACATCTATGAATGAGAAAAATTTAATCTCTGTTGGTATCAAAGACGATATTAAAACAGAGATATGTCGTTTGGCAGAGCTTTCTCTTAAAGCTGGGGCAGATGGTTTAGTATGTTCCCCTCTTGAAATTCAAATAGTTAGAGAGAATTTTGGAAAAAAATTTACTCTTATCACTCCAGGAATAAGACCTAAAAATTTTAATTCTAACAGCGATGACCAAAAACGCACGCTAACAGCAAAACAAGCAATTGATTTAGGAGCAAATTATCTAGTTGTTGGTCGTCCAATAACCCAAGCCCCCTGCCCTCAAAATGCAGCTAAATCACTTATGCAAGAAATTGCACTTGCATAACGATGCTCTAGCTAGTAAATTTACCACTGTTTTTAAATTTTTATTAAAAATAAGGATAGATTCGTATGAGCTGGTTGACAAATTTTGTTCGTCCCAAGATAAGGGCTTTAGTTGATAAATCAGATGTTCCAGATAATTTATGGTTGAAATGTCCTAATTGTGAAACCATGCTTTTTAGCCGTGATATTGCCAATAATGCGAATGTATGTACATCTTGTGACTTTCACATGAAAATTGATGTTAATGCACGTTTAAAATTGTTATTTGACAATGGTGAATTTGAAGAAATTGGGCTACCAAAGACAAAAGATGATCCTTTAAAATTTAAGGATTTGAAGAAATATAAAGATAGGCTAAAAGACAGTCGCCATAAAACAAAACGCAATGATGCTTTGGTTGTTGCTAAGGGGTTAATTGGTGGTAGAACCACTGTAATTGCTGCTTTTGATTTTCGTTTCATGGGGGGGTCTATGGGCTCTGCGCTTGGTGATGGTATTTTAACTGCAGCAGAGCTCGCAGTTAAAGAGGGCGCTGCTCTTATTACTGTTCCTGCATCTGGTGGGGCGCGCATGCAAGAGGGGATAATATCCCTAATGCAAATGCCAAGAACGGTAATTGCAATAGAAAAGGTAAAAAAAGCAAATCTTCCATATATTGTGCTATTAACTGACCCAACTACAGGTGGGGTTAGTGCTTCTTTTGCTATGCTCGGTGATATTCATATTGCTGAGCCAAGGGCGCAAATCGGCTTTGCTGGTAGGCGGGTAATACAAGAAACTATACGGGAAGAGCTACCTAATGATTTTCAAACTGCAGAATATTTGCTTGAACATGGTATGGTAGATATGGTTGTACATAGAAAAGAGCTAAATAAAGAAATTGGCAAAATATTAAATATATTGATGATAAATAGCACCGCCAATAATGCTGATATTGCTGATACTAACAGTAACGATACCGATAATACAGATAATAGCAATGATGGCAACGATAAATAATTACATCTTTTTTGCAACTATCAAATTTACTGCTAAATTACCATTAGTTAAATTATTTTGAAGATTTGCTATTTTTGTCTTGGCATCATTGCCCATTTTTATTTCTGCTAAAAGTAAAGTTTTCTTTTTATTTGCCTGTATTTTTTTAAAATTATCTATTGTTTCTTTTGTTTTATTTACTATATCAATTATTTTAAAACCACTATTTTTTAGATATTTTTCAACCTCTGATTTGTTAATTAAAAAGCTAGTAGCGCTTGTTTTTGCCCATGGCATTGGATATTTTATATTCGCCTCTTTATTATTTAAAAAAATATCATAAATAATAAATTTTGAATTTGGCTTTAAAACTCTGTTTGCTTCTTTGTAATAGGCAGATTTATTTTCTATATTCATAGCAGCATGAATAGACCAAGCCCCATCAAAGCTGTCATTTTCAAATATATTCATATTAGTTGCATCACCTTGAATATGTCTGACTTTTTTATCTAAACCAGTGTATTTGCTAAGTTTTTGGGCAATATTAGTCAAAGATGCGGTTAAGTCTATTCCTGTTACATGGCAACCAGATTGGTGGGCAAGCCTGCGGGCAGGGCCTCCCATGCCAGAGCCTATATCTAAAATATGCATATTTTTATTAGCGTCTAGTATTTTTATTAGTTCATTTGTGGCGTAAACCCCTCTTGAGTGCATTTCATCTACAGCATTTAAATCTTCAATTTTTAGATTATTTAAATCTTTTCCTTGTTCTTTAAGAGCTAATTCAATCGCATCTAAAAGATTATTATTAGTATAATGATTTTCCACTTTTTTCTTTAGGTTATGCATGGCTTTACTTTCTGTTATCAATAATATTCTTAACCAAGATTATATATGAGGATATTTTGAAACGTAACATTTTTCTTGCGTTTTTATGATAAAGGTGATATGAAAAAGAAAAATTAAGTAAAAGAGGGAGATTTTAGCTGTGGGATATTCAGAACAAAATCAACGCCAACTTCGGGTGGGTGAGCAAATAAGGCATATTTTATCAGAATTGGTAAGGGATTGTTTTTTTGACGACCCCGCTTTAGATAAGGTCAACAGCCTAACAATATCAGAAGTTAGAATAAGCCCTGACCTTAAAAATGCAACTGTCTATGTAGTACCACTTGGCGCAGATGATTTTGAATCAGATAAAGTTTTTATTCGTGCTTTGAATAAGGTATCTTCATATTTTAGGCGTGAAATTGGGCGTAAAATATATTTGAAATACACGCCAAGACTTCGCTTTGAAAAGGATACCAGTTTTATTAAAGCTGTTCATATAAATAACTTGCTTGCTGATGACAGAGTAAAAAAAGATATACTAAAGCCAAATGAAGATGATATTATTTCCAGTACTGGAACTGAGGGATAATTCTAATTAAAATAGGCGTAAAATTTGTTTTCGGTTGATATTGTTATTTTAGGCGGTGGAATTGCAGGGCTTTGGAGCTTAACTAAGCTGCACTCTTGTGGCTACCCAGCAATATTATTGGAACAAAATACACTTGGAGCTGTGCAAACCCTAGCCTCACAGGCAATGATACATGGTGGGCAAAAATACACTCTTTCAGGAAGACTAAGCAAACATGCAACAAATATAGCCTCTATGCCTGATATTTGGGATAAATGTTTAAATGGTGCAGGAGAAATTGACCTTACAGATGTAAAAATTTTATCTAACAGTCAAATAATGTGGGCAGCAAATAATTTAACAGCTAAGGCAGGTATTTTTGCCGCATCTAAAACAGTTCGGGCAGCTACTGAAAAAATAGGGAAAAATGACTTGCCAGAGGCGTTAAAAATTGCTGCTAACTATGATGGAGCTGCATATTTACTACCAGAAAAAGTTTTAGATATAAAATCGCTGATTAAATCTTTTTATAATTTAAATCAAAAGAATATCTATAAGGCAAATATAACAAAAATTAAAAATAATGCTAACTTTGTAGAAATTACAACATCTGACAATATAAAAATAAAAACCAAAATGTTAATTGCTACAGCAGGGGCTGGTAATGAGGATATTTTATCTATGTTGGGTATTGCTGAGAAAAAAACTCAAAGACGACCATTAAAGCAAATAATGATAAAATCTTTACCTTTTTCGCTATATGGACATTGTATTGAGGCAAAACCAAAGCCAAAATTTACCGTAACATCTCACCCTTTAGAGGGCGGTGAGTATGTTTGGTATTTCGGTGGTGCAGTTGCAGAAAATACAGTAAATATGAACAATATTGATGCTATAAAATATGCAAAATCAGAAATATTAGAAATTTTTCCCAAAGTAAATTGGGAAAATAAAGAATGGGCTATTTTTGATATTGACAGAGCAGAGCCTTACAATAGAAAAGGGTATTTACCTCAATCACCTCATATAGAGAAATATGGGCGTGTAGTTATTGGCTGGCCAGTTAAGCTGACTTTTGCGCCTGCTTTTGCGGAGGATATATTAAAAATTGTTAAAACTGCTGATATTGATAAAAATGAAGGGATAATTCCAGTTGAAAAACTACCTTTAGATTCTGTAGATATAGGAAATTATCCTTGGGAAGTTGTTGAGTGGCAAAAATGCTAGAAAAAAGAGAATTTGCAAATACAGGAAAAAAAATATCGGTTCTAGGGCTGGGGACTGTCAAATTTGGTCGCAATCAAGGGGTTAAATATCCTAATGGTGAAGGTTTTAAGCTACCATCTGATAGAGAAATTTTAGAAATTTTAGATTTATGTTTGGAAAATGGTATAAATTTACTAGACACAGCCCCCGCCTATGGCACAGCTGAGCAAAGATTGGGGGAGCTTTTAGGGATTAGGCGCAAAAAATTTGTTTTAATCTCAAAAGTTGGAGAAGAATTTAAAGATGGAGTATCTAATTATATATTTACCAAAGAACATATAGAAATGAGCGTTACGCGAAGTTTAAAAAGACTAAAAACAGACTATTTAGACAGCGTCATTGTTCATTGCAATAAAGATGATTTAAATATTTTACAAAAGACTCCTGCTTTTGAGGTGCTTGCTAAATTTAAGGAACAAGGAGATATTTTGTCTTTTGGCGCATCTACCTACAGCATAAATGCAGGTAAGTTTGCAGTTGAAAATAGTGACATTGTTATGGTGGCTTATAATCTAGATTATAGCGATGAATTACCAGTCATAGAATATGCAAAGGAAAAAGGAAAGTCCGTCTTAATAAAAAAGGGGCTATCATCAGGGCATAGCAAAAATATAGGGGAAAATATACAGCATATTATTGGGACAAAAGGTGTAACTTCCATGATATTTGGTAGCATTACTCCCAAAAATATATTGACAAATATACGATATGCTTATTCATAACTATTTATAAATATAGCTCTGTAAATTCCCTAGATACCAATAATTTAAGTATCTAGGGAACAAAATATATTTCTTAGAAACGATATGCTATTCCGATACGGGCAACGATTTCATCACCATCATATTTCAATAATTCTGCGGTTGTACTATCTCTATAGCTTACATCTTCATAATTGGTAAAGGTAAAATCAAAAGTCCCCAGAGAAGCTCTGGAGACTGGGAGTTCAAAACCATCACACTAGAAATGGCACAACGACCTTTAGGTCTTAATGCCTTGGACATACGTCGCTGTCTCCCAGTCAAAAGACCGAGCAGACAGCATCTTTGATGCTTAAAATTTCTATCAAGAAATAAAAACATCAATAACGGTTGATGCTAACCGCTAGTGTGAGGAGTTTTGAAGCTCCAAGATTCATGCACCACGCATAAACCTCAGCTAGAGGCTATCACATGATTAGAATTGAATCTATAATTTTTTTTAAATATATTCCAATATGGGGGCGAGCCATTTTTCTATAATTTTTATGTCTTCACCTTTTCTTTTTGCAATATCTTTTACTTGTTCTTTTGTAATTTTGCCAACTCCAAAATATCTAGCATCAGGGTGGGAAAAATACCAACCACTAACGGAAGATGCGGGTAGCATTGCAAGACTTTCTGTTAGGATAATTCCAACATCTTCTTCAACATTTAAAAGCTGCCATATTATATTTTTCTGTGTATGGTCAGGACAGGCAGGATAGCCAGGGGCAGGGCGTATTCCTTGATATTTTTCCTTTATAAGCTCATCATTTGTTAGATTTTCTTCCCTTGCATATCCCCATATCTCTTGCCTTAATTTTGTATGTAAAAACTCGGCAGCTGCCTCTGCTAATCTATCTGCGAGCGCTTTTGCCATGATAATTTTATAGTCATCATTTTCCATTTCAAATTTTTTAACTATTTCATCAAGCCCAATTCCAGCACTAACCGCAAAACAGCCAATATAATCCTCTATATCGCTATTTTCAGGGGCGATATAGTCGGCAAGTGATAAATTAGCTTTACCACTTGGCTTTTTGCTTTGTTGGCGTATTCCGTATATTTGGGCTTTTATATTTTGCCTTTTCTCATCTGTATAAATAATAATGTCATCTATATCACTATTTGCGGGGAAAATACCAACTATTCCTTTTGCCCGCAACTCCTGATTGTTGACAAAGTCTTGCAACATATTTTGCGCATCTTGAAATAATTTGGTGGCTTCACTTTTGTGTTTTTCATCTTTTAGTATTTGTGGATAGCGCTTCTTAAGCCCCCAGCTATAGAAAAACGGTGTCCAATCTATATATTTTTGCAATATATTTATATCTATATTTGCAAATTTACTAATTCCTAGTTTATTAGGTTTTGGGGGCGTGTAATTTTTAAAATAATTATTTGGTCTATTTTTTCTTGCCTCACTTAGCGACAGTAAATTTGTTTTTCTTTGTTTATTTTGAAAACGCATTAAATGAGAGGTATATTTTTCTTTTATTTCTTTTACAAAATCTTCTTTTATATCCTTGCCAAGTAAATTATTTACAACCCCAACAGCCCTTGAGGCATCTGGCACATAGACAGTTGCGGCATTTGTATAATTTGGCGCTATTTTAACCGCCGTGTGCATTTCAGATGTAGTTGCACCACCAATGATGAGCGGTATATTAAAATTTTGCTTTTGCATCATTTTGGCAATATTGCTCATTTCTTCTAGTGAGGGGGTAATAAGCCCAGAAAGCCCAATTATATCAACTTTTTCTGACTTGGCTCTCTTAAGTATTTCCTCTGCAGGCACCATCACGCCAAGGTCAATTATTTCATAGCCGTTGCATTGTAGAACTATACCAACAATATTTTTGCCAATATCGTGGACATCGCCCTTAACCGTGGCAAGAAGTATTTTGCCTGCGCTGGTTTTATTTTGCGCTTTTTGTTCTGCTTCCATATATGGAGTAAGCCAAGCAACTGCTTTTTTCATTACTCTTGCCGATTTTACCACTTGCGGTAAAAACATTTTGCCCGCGCCAAATTTATCTCCGACAATATTCATGCCGTCCATAAGCGCGCCTTCTATTACATCTATTGCTTTTTTTGTCTGTTCATATGCCTCTTTTGTGTCTTCGTCTATAAACTCAGAAATACCCTTAACCAAAGCATAAGATAGCCTTTCATTCACATCTAAATTACGCCACTTTTGGTTTGCTTTTTTATCTGTTGTCTTTTGTGCATTACCTTTGTATTTTTCTGCAATTTCCAAAAGTATTTCAGTTGCGTTTTTACTTTTGTTTAAAACTACATCTTCAACCGCAAGTCTTAAATCTTTAGGCAGCTCATCGTAAATTGCAAGCTGTCCTGCATTGACAATTCCCATATCCATACCAGCCTTAATTGCGTGGTATAAAAATACGGAATGGATTGCTTCTCTGACAGTATTGTTGCCCCTAAAAGAAAAAGAAACATTGGAAACACCACCGCTAACTAGCGCCTTTGGCAATGTCTTTTTAATTGTTTTAGTTGCCTCAATAAAATCAACGGCGTAATTGTCATGTTCTTTAATTCCAGTTGCAATAGCAAAAATATTTGGGTCAAAAATTATATCCTCAGCGGGGAAGTTAGCTTTTTCTGTAAGTAATTTATATGCTCTTGAGCATATTTCAATTTTTCTATCATAATTATCAGCCTGTCCTTTTTCATCAAATGCCATCACAATCACGGCTGCACCATATTTTTTAGCAAATTTTGCATATTTTAAAAATTCTTCTTCGCCTTCTTTTAGGCTAATAGAATTTATAATTGCCTTGCCCTGTACAAGCTTTAGCCCAGCCTCTAATATTTCCCATTTTGAGCTATCAATCATAATTGGCAATTTTGCAATATCAGGCTCGCTTGCAATTAGATTTAAAAAAATGGTCATAGC
>JALTWL010000250.1 GCA_027047045.1 Micavibrio sp. | reverse complement strand
AAACAACCAAGGATTCGTAACTTTTCCCGCAAATGCAAATGTACCTCTTTTAATAACCGTAGGAGCATCTGACAGAAATGATCAGCAAGCAAATTATAGCCCTACAAGCCCTTTAATTAATATAACAGCACCATCGCACACAGCATATAATAACCAAATAAGTGGAGAGGCTTATAATGTATGGACAATGGATATCCCCGGAACAGCAGGATATAATACTTGGAATTACATTTTTTCAACATTACCAAGTGTTGGAGAGATGCTCCCTTCAAGTGGAACTAATCACTTGTCATATACTGGAAGAATGGGAGGCACATCTGCATCTGCACCCATTGTAGCAGGAATTGTTGGTTTAATAAAATCAGTAAATCCTTGTTTATCTGTACAGCAAATCATTGATATTATATATCAAACCGCCGATAAAGTTGGACCCTACGATTATAATTGGAACCCTGACAAACCCGGTCACTCAAAAGAGTTAGGCTATGGTAGAGTCAATGCCCATAAAGCAGTACAATTAGCCCAAGAACTAAACTCACCTACATTGGATTTATTTGTAAAAGATTCACCAGACGAAATGGGCGTAGAGCCCAATACCGTTACTGAATATATGTGGACAAGCAAAGATATTTGGATTAGAAATACTAACGATAACGGATTAGAACATCAGAACCCCGAATATAAAAGTGACGGTAGTCCAAACTATATCTATGTAAGAGTGATAAATAAAAGTTGCGTTGCTTCTAATGGCAACGAAACACTTACAATTAATTGGGCAAAAGCCAACACTGCTTTAAATTGGCCAGAGTATTGGGACGGTACTTTAAATGATTCGGACGGCGATCCTCTCGGTGGCGAATTGCCGTTTATAGCTACTTTACCTGTAATCCAATCTGGACAAGAGGTGATTATTGAAATACCATGGGTAGTTCCTAATCCCGAAGATTATTCTGATAATGACAACCCTCATCATTTTTGCTTACTGTCAAGAATAGACGCAGCAGATGATCCTTTGACTTCGCCAATGACTGCCAATCCAAATATAATGGTTAGAAATAACAACAATTTGGCTTGGAAAAATTTAACAGTCGTTGACCTTGAAACAGAAACTACAGCATCGGTTTTTGTTTCAAATATTTCAAATTCACAAAGAGCCTATCTTCTTGAACTTCAAAAAGAAACTAATGAACAAGGAAAAGCTATTTATGATGAAGCAGAAGTAACGCTAAAAATGGATGATGTGCTTTATGATGCTTGGGAACGCGGAGGTAAACAAGCCCAACTGTTAGACCCAACAAATGAAGAAAAAAGAAAATTGGTTAAAGGTAATAATGTAATCCTTGATAATATTTTGTTTGACCCTAATGAAATAGGGTTATTAACCTTAGAATTTAATTTTTTAACAGAAGAAATAACCAATAAAGCAGAATTTGTTTATCATGTAATTCAAAAAGATGCAACAACAGGTGAAATTATTGGTGGAGAAACTTTTCTTATTCATAAAAAGCAAAGACCTGTTTTTGTAGCAGATGCCGGTGATAATAAAGAAGTAGATTTAAACGAATCAATTACAATTACTGCTGAAGATATTAATGAAATTGCAGAATACAATTGGTATGATTTAGAAGGAAATCTAATTTATACAGGTAAAGATTTAACGGTTTCAGTAGATGTTACCAAAAAATATAAATTAGAGATTATAGCTGAAGATGGTTTTAAAGATTATGACGAAATTGAAGTAAAATTAAAGCCAAGTATTATAGAAAGTATATCTCCAAACCCAACATCAAACGAGATACAAGTAAATTACAAACTGAATGGTGTCAATTCTGCTTATTTAATGATAATTGGTCAATATGGCGGAGTATCTAATAATTATGTTTTAAACATTACATCTAACCAAACAGCCATTAATCTATCAAGTTATAGTCAAGGGTTTTATACTATTGCTTTGGTTTGTGATGGTCAAATTGTAGACGCTAAAACATTAATGAAACAATAATATTCATAAAGCCAATGGAAATCATAAACTTTTTTAACTTTTAAAAAACAAACATAATGAGAACAATATTTTTTATTATAACATTTTTTATATTAACATCTTGCAATGAAGACAATGGAACAATACTCATTGAAGATGATGAAGCTACACTTAATTCATTTAACGCAACAGTTTTATCGGTAGGCATAGATTGTGGTGATTCTTTTCTGATAAAGTTTAATGATGATGTAGAAAACTTACCTGAAAATAATTTTGATAACGTATTTTATGAAATTAATTTACCTATAGAGTATAAAGTAGAAGGTTTACAGATTAATGTAACCTTTAGAGAACCAACAAATGAAGAATTAATGATATGTTCTTCATTCGGATTTTTGTATCCACAAATATTTATTGTAAGTGTAGATTAATTAGTAAGTCCGTTGGGAATAAATAAGACTACGAGCG
>JALTWL010000249.1 GCA_027047045.1 Micavibrio sp. | reverse complement strand
ATATGTATGTGGATAATTTTTAATTTGTGGATAAAATATATGATTAGCTGTTACTTTTTATTGTAAAAGTTTTTTTATTTTTTAGATTTTTAACAGTTATTCACAATTTATACATTGTTTTTATAAAGTTATGTGAAAGAATCATATTTTTAGAATTTTAATTATTAACATTATAGTAATAATAATAAATTACTTTATATCTTAGTTTTGGCTTTATTTAATTTTAAAGGATAAAAAAATGGCAAATATAGATTGGGAAAAGCTAGATATATCAGAAGTTCCAGCTTTATTAGAGGAAATAAATGAATATATAAAACCTGTACCATTTAATGTAGATTCTACCACTATTAGAAAATATAAGCTTAACTTTTATCCTAAATATAAATTTTTAGAATTAACTGATTTGTCGGCAGTTCCAACAGTTAGAAAATACGTAATTTACAAAAAAGGTGATGTTAATGTTATAAATTGGACAAATGAGATAATTTACAGTATTAATGAAAAAGCTCCTGTGAAATTAACAGCGACAAATATAGGGGAATATATAAGATTTTTCTTTAATTATGTAAGGGGAAGACATGGTCGTTTTGTTGTAATTGAGGATATAGAAGAAATACATTGGAAGGTTGAACCACCAGCGCAGGGAAGAAAAGCAATACAAGATATTTTACAGCCTATAAAATTACTAGAAGAAGATGGAGAAGGGAATTTTACAATAGAAGTATTTATGTTGTTTAAGGATTCTCTTTTTAAAGCAAAAGCATATATAACTGCTGACGGTATGGTTAGCTTATCAGATGAAGAATTAAAAATTGAAGGAATGCCAATAGTTCAAGATATGGTAGCTGAATAAAATTGAATAAAAAATTTAAGCCAACTATAACAGAGCCAAGTAAAAAGGAAAAAAGACCAAATTGGTCTGAGCTTTCGCCTCAGCTTATTCAAGATATAGAAAAAATAACAGGTCAAATAAAAAAAGCGTCCATTGTTTGGGGTGGATATTCACCTTCTGCTTGTTTTGCTGTCCAAAATATACAAGGAAAAGAATTTTTTATAAAAGGCTCTCACCCAGAGCAAACTGCACACGGGGCAAAAGTAATAAGAAATGAGATAGAAATATATAAAAAATTGAAAATTTTAAAAGATATAGCACCTAAATTTTATGATTTTGTTACTTTTGGTGAAGAAAGTGACTGGTTGCTTGGTATTTGGGATAAAATAGATGGTAAAAATTTATCAAAATGGACAAAAAAAGATGTAAAAAAATTTATAGAAAAATTCTATTTTATTCACAGCAATATAAATAACAAGGATATAGCATATTTAAAAAATATAGAAATATCACCTTTTACAAGAGAATTATTAGAAGGAGATAAAGGTTGGAAAAAATTTGCAATTTTTGATGATAGCAATAGACAAAGACACTTTTGCGATATATTTGAAGATAGTAATAAAGCAGGGTTTTGGCTTACTTATAATTTAAAAGACTTAATAGAGCTGCAAGATAATGTAAAAAATATAAAAGATAATATGTCTATATCGCATTTTGATTTACGCTCTGATAATATCATATTTAGACATAACAGTGAGGAAGTTTTCATTATTGATTGGGCAAATGTCTGTTTTGCGCCAATATTATTTGATTTGGTTTATATAGCAATAGATTTAGAAGCAGAATTTGGTATAAAAGCAAAAGAAACTATAAAATTATACGAAGATATATCAAATATAAAATTTAAAAAAGATAATATTTTATCAGTGCTTGTTACTTTAATGGGGTATTTATCAGATAATATGTGGCGAGAAGTACCAGATAAGTTACCAAGACTTAGATGGATACAAAAAATTTGTTTTAATAGTGCTGTGAGTTGGTTTTGTGATGAAATGAAAATAGAAAATATTGGTAAATTTAAAAATATATAATTTGAAAAATACTGCCTTATAGTTTAGTATGGCTAGGAGCTGTTCAAAAACTATGCGCAAAACTATTGACATAGGAAAGAGAATCAGTTAGGATTGGTCAAATCTCAAAGATGATGTTCCCTAAATTTTTGATTGAGGAATTTAAAATTCGGCAGTTATAGTCGTTTTGTTTAGGGTTAAGGTGAAAATCTGTTAATAAAAATATTTCTAAATATAAATCAATTTAAACTCAAAAAACGGTAAATCTCATGAATCTACAAGAATTAAAAACAAAATCTCCTGCAGAGTTATTAGAATTTGCAGAAAATTTAGAAATCGAAAATTGTAGCACTATGCGCAAACAAGAAATAATGTTTGCTGTTTTAAAAAAACTAGCAGATAAAGATGAATCTATTACTGCTATTGGTGTTTTAGAAGTGTTACAAGATGGTTTTGGTTTTTTACGCTCTCCAGAAGAAAACTACCTTCCAGGACCAGATGATATTTATGTATCTCCAAGTCAAATTAAGAAATTTGCTCTTAGAACAGGGGATACTATTGAAGGCTCTATTCGGGCCCCAAAGGATAATGAAAGATATTTTGCGCTTTTACAAATAAATAGAGTTAATTTTGATAAGCCAGAGAGTCTAAAACATAGAATAAATTTTGATAATTTAACTCCACTTTATCCAGAAAGAAAAATTAAGCTAGAAATAGACGACCCAACAAAAAATACTGCAACTCAAAGGGTAATAGAACTTGTATCTCCGCTTGGTTTTGGACAACGTGCTTTGATTGTGGCGCCGCCAAGAACTGGTAAAACTATTATGTTACAAGAAATAGCTCATTCAATAGCAGATAACCATCCAAACGCCTATCTAATTGTGCTTTTAATTGACGAACGCCCAGAAGAAGTGACAGATATGGCAAGGTCAGTTAAAGGTGAGGTTATCAGCTCTACTTTTGATGAGCCGGCCTCACGCCACGTACAAGTTGCAGAAATGGTTTTGCAAAAAGCAAAAAGACTGGTTGAACATAAATTAGATGTTGTGATTTTACTTGATTCTATCACTCGCTTGGCAAGGGCTTATAACACTGTTGTGCCCAGCTCGGGTAAGGTTTTAACAGGTGGTGTTGATGCAAATGCTCTACAAAGACCAAAAAGATTTTTTGGTGCAGCTAGAAATATTGAACAAGGCGGTTCTTTGACCATTATTGCAACAGCGCTTATTGAAACTGGCAGTCGCATGGATGAGGTTATTTTTGAAGAATTTAAAGGAACAGGTAACTCAGAAATTGTTCTTGATAGAAAAATCTCTGATAAGCGTGTTTATCCTGCGATTGATATTAACAAATCTGGTACTCGTAAGGAAGAATTACTAGTTGGTGAGGCTGATTTATCTAAAATGTGGGTTCTTCGCCGTATTTTAAGTTCTATGGGAACGGTCGATTCAGTTGAATTCTTACTAGATAAGATGAAAAATACTAAAAATAATGAAGAATTTTTCCAAACAATGAATCAATAGCAAGGGTAGTAATATAAAGGATATTGTATGGCTCTAACTTTGCTTAAATTATTTCCTATATTGATTTTTGGGCAAATATTATTTTTTTTAGGTATATTTTTTACAAGCGGGCAGTTGTTGTCTAATTATTTAGCTGATTTTTATAATAAAACTAATAATATTATTAGGTTGGTTATATCTCTTTTTAGTTTTTTTGCTTTTGGAAATTATATAATTTCTAAAACTTATAATTTATTTGATGCTAATTTAGTTACTCTGGTAAATATATTTTGTACAGTTTTAGTATCTATTATTTTGACCATAATAATTTTTAACTTTAAACCACCAGTTATGATTATTCCTGCAATTTTACTTGTAGCGCTTGGTTGTGTTTGGGTTAATTACTTACTAATTATGCCTAAGTAAAGTAATTTATTGCAATAATTGTGGCTGTAATTTATAAATATAAATTATGAATATTTTGAGAAAGGCTATTTAAATTATGGCTTTGAAGGACTACGCTTTAATTGATGCTGTGGTGGATAACAATTTAGCAGAGGTAAAAAAACTGCTAAAAGAAGGGGCTAATCCAAATATTTTAGGAAATTATGGTTGGACAGCTTTGCATGAGGCTTGTGCTAACCCTAATATTAAGGAAGAAATTATAGAAGCTTTAATTGCCGCTAGGGCTGATGTAAATTTGCATGCTGTAGGGGGAATAAGCGCTCTACATTTGGCTGTTAAAAATAGCAATTTAAATATAGTTAAAAAACTTGTATCTGCGGGGGCAGATATAGAATATATGAATGCGGGTAAAAAATCTGTGCTTTATTATTCTGCTTTTTCAAAAAATATTAAAATTCCTTCATATATAATGAGTAAGTTATCTAATATTGCTAGCTTTAACAGTGATGGTGATACGGCTTTGCACTTACTTCTTAAAGAAGATAAAAAAGAGGCTGTTTATAACTTAGTTTTACTGGGTTTTGATGTGGATATAAAGGATTCTAAGGGAAAGACGGCTTGCAAATTATCGGAAGAACTAGCATCTAAAATTCCCCTATATAAAAGTAATATAGCACTACTAAAAGCTTTAAATACTAGAAAATTAAATCAAAAACTAAATAATAACAAAGGTAATAGACCTAAATTTTTTTAAAATTATAAGGATATAACTATCATGAAAAATAAATTCAATGCATCTGCGCCTTACACTGATATGAATAGCTTAAAAAATGGGGATATTGTTCATTTGCCAACTGGAACTAAAGTTAGCAAAAAAGAAATGCTAAAGGCTGTATCTGATGCTAGGGTTATATATATAGGTGAGCAACATGACAATATTGCAGCCCATAAAGCACAGCTTGATGTAATTGAATATTTATATAAAAAATACCCAGATAAAATAGCTGTTGGTATGGAAATGTTTAGACAGTCGGCTCAAGGTGAGTTAGATAAAATTACAGAAAATAAACTTTCACTAAAAGAATTTAACAATCTTTTTGATAGAGAATGGACTCCTCAATGGCGGGAAGCATATCAAATGATAATAGATTTTATGCATGAAAAATCTATACCAGTAATTGGGTTAAAACCAACAAAGGAAATAGAAAATATAGTCAGAAGTGGGGGTAGTTCACCAAAAGTACCAGAGCTTGATTTAAAAGATAAATATCACAGAGCAACTTATCTACCATTTTTTAAAGGAGCAAATACCACTGATGAGGCAGCAGAGCGTAAATATAAGATGATGGTTTTGTGGGATGAGGCAATGGCAGAAAATGTAGCTAAATTTTTACAAAATCCTAAAAATAAAGATAAAAAACTAATAGTAATTGCAGGCGAAGGTCATATAGGATACGGCTTTGGTATACCAAAAAGGACATATAAAAGAATGGCTCATAATTACTCAACAATATTACCAACTACTCATACAGAAAATAATACTAATATACCTTTGCAGATAGGCGAGTATGTCTGGAAATTACCCTATGATAAATTACAAGTAAAACAAGTTTTTAGCAAAAAACCAAAAAATTAAGCAGTTTTTATTGACAAACAAAAGTTACGGTATTTTTTTTCTTATTTTCAACAGCTTTGCAAGAAGATATTCTCTTTGGATTGGCGCGGCTTAAAATATTTTCTATGTCAGATATTTTTAAATTATGGTTACTTAGCTCTTGTTCAACTATTTGACGTGGAATATTATGGCGTTTTGGGTATTTTTCCCGTCTATATATACGAATAATTTCTGCAGCGGCTTTTTGTTTAATTAACAGTTCACCATTATTGACTTTATAAATTAAATCAATTGCCTCAGCGCGTATTATATCGGTTTGTGTTAGACCTTTTGTTGTAAGAGCTTTTTCTTGAGCTTTTTTCCAATCTTCATCTTCAGAGCCAAGATTAGCTAAAATACGATTTAGATATTCAGATTTTTTTTCTGGGCTTATATCTTTAGATAAAAAACTAATAACTAACAATTCTGATGCAGTTTTTAGCTTTGATATTTTGATTTCACGTTCAGTTTTTTTATCTATTAGCGATTTTTGATGTTTAGCACAATCAATATCAAAACCAATAATTTCATCTTTTACTGCAACGACTGATTTTTCTTTTCCTTGTTTTTTTATTAGAGTATTTTTTTGTGTAATTGTACAATCTTCAAGATGCAGTTTTTGTTCTGCTTGTGTTATATATTGCGTCGTTGCACAGCCAGATGCTAGAGCTGTGAATAAAAGAGATAATGAAGTTCTATAAAATTTATTTTTCATTCTTGCTGTCCAGTGTATTTTTATTTCATATATTAGGATATTCTATGATATTTTTAAGATTATGTCAAGTTTAATCAATTGTAAAGCAAAGGGGTCGCCTTAGCTTTTCTAAGACAACCCCCTTATTTATAAATTTATAAATTAGTGTTTGTGTGAATGAGGCTTTATTCTATTATTTGCCCCTGGGAACAGAAATTCCATAGCTGTTTCTGTATTATTTTCACAAGCGCCATGTTCTGGTCTGTTAGCCTGTGTTACAGGAATTGATTTTTGCGCAGCTAAATTACATAAATGTTTCATACCCATTTTAGCAATTTCAGTTGCACTTTTTATGCGGGCAACTTTTTCGTTGCCTTTTATTATAGCTTCAGTTACTCTTTCTTTATGTTCAATAGACATTTTAGTCAAAGTTTTTTCATGTTCACGTCCTTCACGAATACAATCATCATCTTTTGCTGTTTTTTGTATTCCTATACCACCACTACCTGAGAATGGAGAACCTCCACCAATAGAAAAGCCCCAACCTTCTTTACATTCACCAAGAACTGTTTGACTTCCAAGACTAGGAGCGCCAGTAATTGCCCCAACAAGGGTTTCATTGTTATAGCTTACGCTTTGCCCTTCAACATTAGTTACATTACCAGTTGTTTGAGCGTTAGTTGTTTGTGAAGTATCACCAACGACTTGTGATGTGTCGCCAATAGTTTGTGAAGTATCACCAACGACCTGTGATGTATCGCCAACAGTTTGGGTATTTTTTTGAGCTATATCACCTGTGCTTAATGATGTATTAGATTTATTATTAACACTAATAGGCCCAGTTTTAGCACTAGCATTTGAATTACTTTTAGAAACAGTATCTACGCCAATTTTACTATTTACATTACTTCTATTATTCACATTATTTTTATTTACATGTTTAGGTTTATTATATTTAGGTTTAACTTTTGGTCTTTCAGCTTTTGGTCTGTGACGTTTTGATTTATTAACAGCCTTAGCATTAGCCTTATTTTTATTTATATTAATTATATCTATATCATTTGAATTTGATGCATTTGCTTGCGGACCTGCATGTACAGTTGTTGCAGCTGTAAAACTTGCGACTAATGCCAATGCAGGTAATACCAGTTTATTTCTTTTCATTATTTTAACCCTCTTTTTTATTCAGTAGTTTTCACATTTTATGCTTTTACGAATCAATTTACGTATTCGCAAAGCATATATAATAAATCTCATTATTTTTATAATATGTCAATAAAAAAATTTACAAAATACATTTGCATAATTTAAGTAATTAGTGTATAACCGTTCAGTAAACTATATTTTAGGGTGTGACTATGAATAGTAAAAGTTTAGAGGTTAGTTCTGAGGAAGAGCAACCAAAAGAAAAAAAATTAAAAGGTTTTTTAAAAGCGGCCTTCATGGGTGCTGTTGTTACTGGCGGTATTAAATATATGGTTAGGTCAAGTGTAAGTTTAACAGGGCCTGCTGGCATAGCTATGGTTTCAGTTAGCACAGCAGTTGCTCTGACAGCGTGGGAAATGTTGTTAGAATATCGCAAAATGCGTAAAAAACTAACCAGTAAAGAAGCTATTGCAAATATTACCAGTAAAAAAAGCTTAAAAAAATATGGTTTGAGGCTAATTTTTAATACAGCTAGTGCGGCAGTTGGTGTTCTTGCTTTTACCAGTTTAGATTCTCTTTTGAATAGTACAAATACAGGTTTATGGATAAAAGATACGATTAAGTCTTGGTTTTTAGATACTTCTTCTTCTGTAACATTTGACGCAGATAAGAATATAGTCAATAATTCAACTTTTACTCCTGATTTACTAGATAAAGAAATTTTAGAAACTAGTTTAAATGGTGATATAGCAAATATTTCAAAAGACACAGCTGTAAATATAGATAATAACACTTCCGATATATCGTTATCAGAGGAAAAAATACCACAGTCTGATTCTGTTAGTGATGTGCCAGATATGCCAGACATATCAGGGGTAGCAGGAGAGTTAATCGCAGCTATGCATGGGCAGGATTTATCCCCTAAAGCGCAAGAAATTTACGATGGCTTAGTAAAAGACCAGACTTGGGCGTTAGAAAGCGCGGGTGTAGGTATTTTAAATGGTAAATACGATCTTCCCGCTGTATCTAAGGACACAGCAATAGCCATGATAAAAGAAGCCGCAAATAGAGGCAATAGTAATGCTTTAATTGACCTTGCTTATTTTCAATATCATGGCCTACATGGCGTTGAAACAAATAAAGAGCAAGCTCTAAAAACTATAAATGAGCTTGGTAGAGCTTGGGTTGGTGGTGAAGAACTGTTAGAATCAAAAGATACAAGAGTTGCTCTTTGTGATATATTTGAAGACAGCAAAACGGCTGATTGTGAAATTTCTAGTGATTCTATAAGTGCTGGTGAGTATGTTGAGATAAAAAATTCTGATGGTACTACTAATATTTTTTACCTTGAAGAAGGTGCTGCAACAAGAGATACAAGATCCTTTGTTGCAGACAGGGTTTTGGATAGCTTAATATTATCTTCCACTAAAAAAGCTATTTAAGTTATTTATTTAGGATTAGTTATAGTTTTACTAGCAGAATAGGCAGCTGATACAGCACATTTAGATACAGCCCCTGGTAAAGTACCCCTAGATAGTAAATTAACAGCTACCATTATAGGCACAATAACATTAGTAATTGTGGGTATATTCATTAAAACACCAAAACTGTGGGTGCTAGCTATTATAGTTATACCAGAACCAAGATTAAAAGCAACCTTGTTAAATTTATTTTTAAGTTTAAATTTATCAATCTTTTTTACCATAAAGAGATAGTTTTCTTTAAATTCTTGCTTAGACATAACTTAGGCTTTCTATAATAATTTACACCCTGTTTGTATACTACACGAAAACTTCCTTTAAGTCAACAATTATGTGAAATACTATCAATAACAACCCTTGCTACTTCTGGTTTTTTATCACTTATGCTAATCGCATTTTCTAGAGTTTTTCGCATTTTTTGTATGTCATCTTTTGATTTTGCATGAATAGTTGCAAGTGGTTTTGTGTCTTTGTCAATTTTATCGCCAATTTCTGCGATATTGCTAAGCCCAACGCTATAATCAATGCTGTCTTGTGGGCGTGTTCTACCGCCACCAAGCTCTAAAATACCAATTCCAATGGCTCTTGCATCTACTTTGCTTATATAGCCTTGTTTTTCTGGGTAAAAATCAACAATTACTTGTGCTTTATCTAAATAGCTATCTGACTTTTCCATGAAATCAGCAGGTGCGCCAAGAATATTTAACATTTTTGCAAAATACTCAGCTGCTTTGCCATTATTTACAACTTCTTCTATTTTTTGTTTAGCTTTTTCTTCATCTGTTGCAAGTTCTCCCATAACCAAAAGCTCAGCACAAAGGGCAAAAGTTACTTCTTTTAATCGGTTATTTTGTTTTTTGCCAGTTAAAAACTCAACAACTTCCATTACTTCCAACGCATTGCCTGCGCTAAAGCCAAGCACTTGGTTCATATCAGTTAAAAGAGCCCTAGTTTTAAGTCCTCCACCATTGGCAACGCTAACGATGCTTTCAGCCAATGCTTTTGCGTCTTCGTATTCTTGCATAAAAGCACCAGTGCCAAATTTCACGTCCATAACAAGAGCGTCAAGTCCCGCCGCCATTTTTTTAGATAAAATTGACGCAGTTATTAAATCAAGCGACTCAACAGTTGCAGTTACATCACGAATTGCATATATCTTTCTATCTGCAGGTGCTAAATCCTCAGTTGCGCCGATAATTGCACAGCCTGCCTCTTTAACTGCTTTTTTAAAAAGGATATTGTCGGGCTGTGATATATATCCCTTAATTGAATCCATTTTGTCTAGCGTGCCGCCAGTGTGTCCAAGTCCCCTTCCCGATATCATTGGCACGAAGCCACCAAGCGCCGCAATTACAGGGGCAAGAATAAGGCTAACCTTATCACCTATCCCACCAGTTGAATGTTTATCAAGTGTTGGCCCGCCCAAATCTTCTTTTTTCCAGTCAAGAACAGAGCCAGAATTTGCCATGGCAGTTGTAAGGGCAACTCTTTCTTCCATAGTCATTTTATTAAAAAAAACAGCCATACAAAAAGCAGCAATTTGTCCCTCCGTTACCTTACCTGTTGGAACACCGCTTATAAATTCTTTTATTTCCTCTGGGGTTAGCTGTTTTTTGTCCCTTTTTTTGCGAATAATTTCTTGTGGTAGCATGATTTTTTTTAAAACCTCTTTTAAATAGCTTTATACGAATATATAATCTTGCTTTAAGTTTAGTCATTTTATGGCTTAAAATCTATAAATTAAAATTTAAGGAAAAGTACAAAATATGAGCACAACAGAAATTACAGTTGCATATGGTGATGGTATAGGCCCAGAAATTATGGAAGCAACCCTTGGTATATTAAAAGAGGCAGGGGCAAAAATTGATATAGATGTAATTGAAATTGGGGAGAAAATTTACAACAAAGGTGTTCCATCTGGAATTGAAGATAGTGCTTGGGATTCAATTAAAAGAACAAAATGTTTTTTAAAAGCACCAATTACAACTCCGCAAGGTGGAGGTTTTAAAAGCCTAAATGTAACAATTCGCAAATCTATGGGTATGTTTGCAAATGTAAGACCATGTGTTGCTTACCATCCTTTTGTTGCAACTACGCAACCCAATATGGATATGGTGATTGTTCGTGAAAATGAAGAAGATTTATATGCTGGTATTGAATATAGGCAAACTGATAATGTTGTGCAGGCTTTAAAAATTATATCTTCTACTGGCTCTGAACGCATTATTAGATATGCATTTGAATATGCTCGCACTATGGGGCGTAAGAAAGTTTCTTGTATATCAAAAGACAATATAATGAAAATGGCAGATGGGCTATTTCATAAAATTTTTGACAGAGTAGCTACAGAATATCCAGAAATAGAATCAAATCATTGGATAGTTGATATTGGTGCTGCAAAAATAGCGGCAAATCCAGAAATATTTGACGTTGTTGTAACTGAAAATCTATATGGTGATATAATATCCGATATTGCAGCGGAAGTATCAGGCTCAGTTGGGCTTGGTGGTTCTTCTAATATTGGTGAGAAAGGCGCCATGTTTGAGGCAATTCATGGTAGCGCCCCAGATATATCGGGTAAAGGCATTGCCAACCCGTCAGGGCTTTTACATGGAGCAATTTTAATGTTGCAACATATAGGACAGGCAAAAGTCGCGCAAGTAATTCACAATGCGTGGCTAAGAACCATAGAGGACGGTATTCACACAGGTGATATTGTTTCAAAAGAATATACAACTGAAAAAGTAAACACTGCTGGTTTTGCGCATGCGAT
>JALTWL010000248.1 GCA_027047045.1 Micavibrio sp. | reverse complement strand
ATGAGCAAACCTGCTCGCATTATGATGACTTCTGTTGTTAGTGATTTATCTGAACAAATATTACAAGCAATATCAAAAGACAGAGGTATAAAATATGAAGAGGTAAAAAAACTTGTTGACACAGCCCCCCATATGGATAACGAAGCACTAGAAAACAAACTGATTGATAGACTGGATTATTATGATGCATTAAGAGAAGTTGTTAAAAATAAAGTTGGGGAAAATGCGGAATTTATTAACCTATTAGGATATGGCTTTGGGGCTAAAACTGAAGATGGTGAAGGTGGTATGGTTGGATTTTTCACACAGCTTTGGCATAAAAAAGAGCCCGATTCTTTGACTAAGGGTAAAAATAAAATAGCCCTTATTTATGGTGCTGGAATGATTATGCCTCATAATAATGTTGCAATGGCATCACCACTAACTGGAACATCTGGTCCTATTTTATATGCTGATAAAATATCAAAAGCATTTTCTGAGGCTATTTTAAATGATGAAGTGGCAGTTATAGTATTTAGAATAGATAGCCCTGGTGGCTCACCTGTGGCAGCTGAAACAATTAGGAGAGCAATTTTAAGAGCAAAAGAAAAAGGTAAAAAAGTAATAGTATCCATGGGAGGAACGGCGGCCTCTGGTGGCTATTGGTCAGTTGTTAATGCTGATAAGATAATCGCTGAGCCTGCGACTTTGACAGGATCAATAGGAGTATTTGCAGGAAAAATTGTTCTTAAAGATTTTTGGGAAAAAATAGGTATAAAATGGGAAGAAATATCATTTGGAAAAAATTCTAATATGTGGTCTATGAATTCTGAATTTCAAGGCGTAGGCGCTAAAAGATTTTCTGCCTTGCTTGATAATATCTACAGTGGATTTGTCAAAAGAGTAGCTGAGGGAAGAGGGCTTAGTTTGGAGGCAGTTGAACAAATTGCCCAAGGACGGGTTTGGACAGGCAGGCAAGCAAAAGAAATAGGGTTGATAGATGAGCTAGGCGGAATTGAATTTGCCCTATCTGAGGCTAAAAAAATTGTTGCAGGCGACGCAGATGCTGATGTCCCAGTTTTGCATTTTCCAGAGCGAAAATCTACTTTGGAACTTATATTTCAAATGCTAACAGAAGGCTCGACAACAGCTAGTATTTCCCCCATGGATATATTGGTGCAACAATTACCAGCAGATATAAGGCAATTTTATAATATGTGGTTAATGACAGAAATGTTAGGAGATATATCGGTAATATCTCCACTTGTGGCAAATTTTGATTTTAGGTAGTATTTGAAGATTATAATTTTTAACTCGCAGGAGAGCATAGATGGAAAATAAAGAAGCATATAAAAGATTAAGTGATAAAGTTTTAGAGGCATTGAAATTAGCTTTAGAGCAAGAAGATGTTGCAATATCAGAAGTATTGAATAGAGCTTTAGAAATGTCACTTACTCGTGGTGCAGGCGGTGATAATTTTGTTGAACGCAGAGAATTTTCAGAAGAAATAGAGGCCGCATTAGATAAATTTGAAGAATTACAAAGAAAAGCACTATAACTTGACTTTATCTTATGTAATTGTTATAGTTTCGCCCTATCTAACAACTTAAAGATTAGGGCAAAATATGCACTTCATAGACAAAAAAAATAAAACTTCTAAAAAAATTATTCCTCTTACAAAAACTGAGCTTAAAAATTGGCTAAAAAAACAAAGCGATGATACTAAGGCTTGGATTAAAAATGCAGATTTTTCTGCTGATAGTGGAAATATAGTTGCTATTCCAACAAAAGATGGGGACGTTCAATATCTATACGGGCTTGCTGATGAAGTTGGGTTTTACTCATATGCTGCCCTGCCTCAAAAATTACCTCATAATAAAGGTGGGTATTTTATAGAGCGCGATATGTCAAAAGAAGAAGCGACAATTGCTGCTATGGGCTGGGAATTTGGACAATATAGCTTTGATAAATATAAATCTAACTCTAATAGCGAAGTTAAAAAACTTCTCTGGCCCAAAGGGGCTGATAAAAAAACAGTTGAAATAACAACTAAAGCAATTTTTTTAATTCGCGATTTAATAAATACTCCAACAAATGATATGAATCCTGCAGAGCTTGCGAAAGTTGCCCGTAGTTTAACTAAGCAATTTAACGCTAAAATGAAAAAAGTAATTACGGGTGATGAGCTTTTAAAAGAAAATTATCCAGCAATACACGCAGTTGGCAGAGCAAGCGATAGTGAGCCAAGATTGATAGATTTCACTTGGGGCGATGAAGATGCACCTAAGGTAACTTTGGTTGGTAAAGGTGTTTGCTATGATACAGGTGGGCTAAACTTAAAACCTGGGAATAGTATGGCTTTAATGAAAAAAGATATGGGCGGAGCAGCGCATGTTTTGGGCTTGGCACAAATGATTATGGAAGCTGGGCTGCCAGTTAGGCTTAGAGTTTTAATCCCAGCGGTTGAAAATTCTGTTTCTGGAAATGCTATGCGTCCTGGTGATATAATTAGCA
>JALTWL010000247.1 GCA_027047045.1 Micavibrio sp. | reverse complement strand
ATGGAACTATCGTAGACCATACAAAGACCATTGAAACCAACAATCCTTATGCCTATACAGGTAGAGAGTTGGATACAGATGAGCTTTATTACTACAGGGCACGCTATTATGACCCATCACTTGAGAGGTTTTTGGGTGAGGATCCGATTGGGTTTGCATCTAAAGATTTTAACTTTTATAGATATACCGCTAACTCACCAATTAATTTTATAGACCCTGGGGGAGAAATTGCCCCAATTGCTATAATTATCGTTAGTGCGGGTATACGTGTTGTAGCGATAGGTGTTAAATACTATACTAGCTACCAAAAAGCAATGAGACAACTAAGAAAACAATGTTCTAAAGTAAGAAGAGCATATAAAACAGCTCAAGCAGTAGGATGTAAAGGCTTTACATGTGAACAACTTAAATACCAAGTAAAAATGAAACAATTGGAAGTTAACGGAAGAAAGCTTTATTTGACAATGCAGTGTGAAAGAGTTGAGAAAGTTCCTGCTAGAACAAGACATCAGAGAGAACTTACTCATGCAATATCTGCATTGGATAATTGTATTAAGAAAAAAGAAAAAGCATGTAGGTGCTCCAACTGAAATGATAGGCATATTGACAAAAAATGAATACTTTTGGAGTAATAGCCAAGGGGTTTGGCGTAATAAAACCATTTTTTGGAAAAGCGGTACATCTGATTTTGACGACGAACCCACATTTGGGATAATTGACAATAAATATGTTGCAGTTGCCGATATATTTGGCACGATACGCATCATAGAGATTGATTCAAAAAAAATTATTGACACCATAAATACAGAATTGGAACAAATAAATGCGATAGTACCTAGTCAAAATAGCAACCTGCTTTTAACCACTGGGCTCCAAAGAGATGCACACAATGCCTACATAGGAAAAGGTTTCCTTTGTTGGTGTTGGCATAGTAAAAAAAAGAGAAACGAGTATCAACTATATAGCTTAAGTGGCATATACAATTCTCCTTTATATTTAAATGAAAAAGAGAACTTCTTTTTATATAGTGCTACCAACGAGGATAGTGCATATCACGGAAAAATATATCTGTATGATTATGAAACGGAAAAAGAAACTGTTGTGATTGATGATTTTTCCACAACCGATTACTTCAATTATAACAAAAAGACCAATCGTTTGATTATCACCCAACAAAACAAAGTATCTTTGTTTGAAGTTCAACACAATAGGCTGATTTTACAAAAATACTTTTTTATAGAAGATCACAATCCGGTAACTATAAGTATCAACGAGTTCGATAATATCTTTTACATTATGCTCTCAGATAAAATATACACTTTTGATTCCAAAACATTAGTGAGTAGGACATTAAAGGAAATTGATATTTTAACAGAACCGTCAATAGATATTGGCGGCTTCTCTGATGAGTGTGACTTTTGTGTCTATATTGATGAGGAAGAGAATTTGATTACTTTTGAAATATAGACCCCTATGCTTTTGCTTTATGCTTTAGGATTATTTTAGCAAAGCTTAAGCTTAGGATGGATCCGATTTAAGGTTATCGTTATCACCGTACCCCTTTATTCTCCTTTATTCCTCTTTACCCTTTACCACTATTCTTCCACCACTTTTTAATTTTTGGTATCAATACAAACCATTGTATATACCCAGCCATCAAAAACAAAATCCATGGAATAACAATATCAATTAAAATCGGAAAACTGTTATAATATATGTTAATATTGTATCCGATACATTTATCTATACACACAAATGCAAAAGGAACTAAAAATCCTAAAGGAAAAGAAATTATATACATAAGATAAATAAAGATAACGGCACCATCTGGAGCAATACTTCTTAAATAAATACCATATATTAAAGTTAAAATATTCAAAAATAACCATAAAAATTTTATTTTACCACGCAACACACTATTTAGCATTTTTGCATTTTTCCCAACATTTATCATTTACATTATCGTCATATTCTTGACAATCTGTTCCAAACGGAATTCCATAAGTTGGTCTTTGTTTCTCCCACTCTTTAAGTAAACATTGTTCAAAGCAAGAATTACTTGGTCTTCTTCTGCATTTTCCAGGTACATATTTATCATTAGGATAAGTTCGTTTTCCTGGACTCCAAAGCGGATTACCTGCCCTATCTTGCCCATCACATTTCATCTTACCATTAATTTTTACACATGTATATTGATGGTACATATATGGTAGCCCCCAAGTTCCTGGTGCTGCATGTAGAGGAACTTTACAATTATAGGCTGTCAAGCCCATTGCATCAGTATATTCTGCGGGAGAATTCCAAGTATATCTATAAAAATTGAAATCTCTGGAAAAGAACCCAATCGGATCCTCGCCAATAAACCTCTGAATCTGTGGGTCATAATAGCGTGCCCTATAGTAATAAAGCTCATCTGTATCCAACTCTCTACCTGTATAGGCATAAGGATTGTTGGTTTCAATGGTCTTTGTATGGTCTACGATAGTTCCATAGTGGTTATCA
>JALTWL010000246.1 GCA_027047045.1 Micavibrio sp. | reverse complement strand
TCTGTAAACTGTTTTAATTTGAATGTCATTTGCTTATGCATGTATATGTTTGAAATGAGGAAAACTGACATGCCTACATCTGAGACAAATGAAGAGAAAAAGAATGGTCAAATGTTTTCATAAAACAAATTAAGATGGAACTGCAATTTCTATACCCAATAAAGTAAATGAATAAGTCTTTTTACATGTTTAACTACAACCACAAAATATTTGCAACTAATCAAAACTACTAAAGTGTGTTTCCTGTTTGACCAACTGTTTGCAAATAAACAAAACCTATTAATGTGTGTTACTTGCTTGTTTGACCATAATTGCTAAATATTTGCAAATAAACAAAAACTACAGTGTGTTAATTATAATGGTGATAGATTCTATTGTATCTTAAGCAGCCATTACTTTAACAATGCATGTTTCCAAAACTCTGTATTTACTCCTATTTCTTTCAGACTGTTCTTGAGTTGTACACTCTTGTCTTCATAGTAGCACATAGCTAACACTTCAAAGAACACCGGTCTATTTGATGGTGTGTGATATTAGATGGAGGGTACAACATGTTTTCTTACACCAGTCTAAACATGTCAGCCACTACCAAAGTAGTTCAATCAATGTGGATGAATGTCTGATAGGGTCTTTGATGTTGAAATATGGCTTAATGCCTTGCTCTGGTGGAACTAGTGCCGTAGTGGATTTTTCATGACTATACTACTTTTCAGGTAGATACAGCTGCATGAAATGGAACAGAAAACATCTTGCCATGCCCACATCCACTTAACATTTGGTTGTGGCTAACCTGGCTCAACCTCTTGCCAGGGGCCATGCAGCTCATGGGTGGGGTGGGGTATGGCCCCTTAACGTTTGAAAAAAGAAATAAGTTCAGGTATGATGACAAAATAAAATGACCAAAATCCAGATTTTTCAGAGTATGAGGGTTCTCGAGTCCAGTATTTAACATGTTGTCTGATTCCCTGCAGGAACACTGCTGAACTTCAGCCACCTACTTTACAGTGTCCCCTCCACTTTGAAATACACTAGATTGGCTCTGCCTCTGGCTTCAGGCCAGGGGTGTGGAAGTGTGAGTTATGGGCAGAATTTGCAATATAAATTTAATAAAATAGAAATTATATAAGCATATCTAGGTTTACAATTATATGCTAAAATGTTAGAATGATCACTCACTCAGAAAAGGTTTGAAGTTATTAAGAACAATTTAGATATGCTGTCAAAATAAAGTTTTGGATTTTGGAAAGATATCTACCTGTTACCTGATAGCCTTAATCCTAATCTTAACTGCAGTCATGATCCTAATCCTAGCACCAACTCTAACCCTAACCCCAAACCCTAACACTAACCTGAAAAATAAACAATAAAAAATCCATATTCTCTTTTCAAATATTTGGTGAAAGTTTATGGACAAAACAGAAAAAAAGGACATAATTTAAAATGTTTATATTCATTACATTTCAAGCATGTTCATCCTGGGCACAGCCTTTGACATCACTAGTGGCTGTGTCATGACTAGAATGGTTATGTAGAAGATGTACTAAACTGCCCTTTGTAAGCAAGGTAGATCACATACCAGAAGAGAATGGCTTCTAGGATCAAACCTCCATGATGGACTTTACACTGAGCTGTCTCTGCTGCAATTAATTCCTCTGACTGATGTACCAAAGCCACTTATGATTTATAGTTATAGTGCTGTTGGACATATGGTTAAAGACAGATATTCAGAGAGGAAACCCACTGCCACAATTATATGGGATTTTATTTTAATTTGCAGCTAAGTATCTTTTACATTTTTCATTCCAGACACGATAATACGTAACACATTCTTTGTTACACCAATTTTTTTGTGTAAAGAACACCCAAGTTGTTTAACATATGCCATGCAAGAAAAGACCTTTAAAATAAAATGGCATTCCAGAAATTACTTCTTTCTTATTGTCTGCAACCAAACATAATTTTGGTTCATACTATAAAAGAAAACAAATGAATAAATGTTTAATGTCACCCCAGGACAAAAACAAAACAAAACAACAACAAAAAGCAAAAACAAAAACAACAACTGCCCCAAATAACAACAACAAGAACAACAACAAAAACATTGACTATTGGCTATCAAACAAAGGTAAATGCAATGATGAATGAAAAAACATTATCAATATTAATTCAAGAAAAATAATAATATTTAAAAAAAGAAACTGCAGAAAACTATCAAAAAGAGAATTATTATGTTCAGTTATTAATTTGAGAATAAAATATAATGGTGTTTTATAAATTTCTAAATCATTTCTGGGTGAACCAAATGATTCCATCATACTTGTTCTTCTTCCAAATTTATAGTTTTTGTTGTCAGCACCAAGATTGATTGCATTACATAAGAAAATAATTAATCTTAATTATGCATAAAATTCATCTAATGAACACTTTAGTTTTATAACTAAATATTTATTTTTTGTCTGAAAATAAAGTTATTCCTTTTTTACTTTTTATGGTCCTTTTTTTCCCTCTTTTTCTCTTTTTTTTTTTTTT
>JALTWL010000245.1 GCA_027047045.1 Micavibrio sp. | reverse complement strand
GGCATTCAAAAAGCTATCTTCATAGCAAGCATCAACACAACCAATACAGGCCGGGCTTGTCCAACAAACGGTTCAGATCGTGGCTTCACGCTGCGCGCGAATCACGATCTAACCTTATTCGTTAGAATTTTTATATGCAAAGCTCCATTTGCTCAGTTTTATTTTTACAGTATGTAGATGAACAGATTGGCTTTGATTTCTTATTTATTTTTTCAATATCATTTAATAAGCGTACTAATGACCTAGCGACAGCATAGGCTAAGTTAACCGGAACGGCATTACCAATTTGCTTATACTGCGAAGTTAAAGGCCCACTAAATTTCCAGTTATCAGGGAATGTTTGAATACGAGCGTATTCTCTTACAGTAAGCGGTCTTGTTTCTTTTGGGTGGCAACGTTCAGTTTGCTTTTGCGCTGGCGCACAAGTAAGCGTAAGGCTTGGCTCGTCCCAAGATAACCTCCTAGCCATACCAGTTTTCCCACCACCAAGAAAATAGCTTTTTTTCATATACTCGCGTTGAAGTTCGTCAGGCAAATCCCGCCAATATCCACCTTGTGGTACTTTAGACAATATTTCTGTTTTTCTTTTAGGATACTTTTGTCCTTCAGATTTAGGAACATTTGTAGGGTATAGTTCACCCTTTTTTAATGCATCTTTTAATGTCATGATCCTTTTGTATGGCGATGGCCATAAAAATTCAACATACTCGGCTAAATCCTTTCTGATGCCAACCAAGAGTAATCTTTCTCGTTTTTGAGGTACTTGATAAAATACAGCTTTTAAAACACGAGGCTCCACCAATTTATAACCAAGCTCATCAATAATGCTTTTAATTGCATCTAGTGTTTTACCATTATCATGTTTAAGGAGTCCTCGCACATTTTCACCAAGAATAACTTTTGGCTTTGATTCTTTTACGGCTCTAGCAAACTCGAAGAACAATGTTCCTCTGGCATCTTCAAACCCTAGTTTATTACCTGCATAGGAAAATGCTTGACAGGGGAATCCCCCAGAAAGAATGTCAACCTTCCCATTGTATTTTGTAAAGTCAACCTTGGAAACATCACCCTCTATAACATTCCAATCGGGACGATTTTCTCTTAATGTATTACATGCGTGTTTATCAATTTCGTTTAATAAAATAGACTCAAAACCCGCTTTTTCCATTCCAATTGCAAGACCGCCAGCACCAGCAAATAGCTCAATAAGTTTATAGCTTCGTTTAGGTTTTGATTTTAGCTCCTTGTCCCAATTACTATTAAAAAGCAACTGAGCTTGTTCGAAGTTTTCTAGCTGTGACTTGTGGTAAACACGGTAATTATTATCGGGGTGCCTTTGCGGTATTAAAGTTCCATTGTTATCCCAGCGCCTTAAGGTTTCTTTTGAAATACTTAAGATGTCAGCAACTTGTGCAATAGAGTAGTATTCTGGAACCATGATTCTCCCCTTAGTAAACATTGGTCATGGTTACTATTAAGCCCTATATTATGACGAGTGTCAAACATTGGTCATGGTTATTTTATGCTTTTCTCAACTTCTTTTTTCAATTCATCACCAATCCCTTGAAAAATTTCAATCAGATCGTCAATGCCGAATTGATCATCAGAGACTTTTTTCCATAATTCATCACCGACAAGTAAATCAGAACGGTCATACGTTGCACTATGGTTTTTATATTCGCCTTTGCTTGGATTGTAAGGAATTGCAATATATGGTTCGAAATTAATATCTGGGTTTTGGCTATATCTCAAAGATGCCCACATGAGTAACTTTCGCTTCATCGTCCTGAATTCTTTTTTATTAGGTTTGACAGTCGTAATATCAATGCAAATTTCAGTACCATCTGGCTTTCTAATGAAAACATCGACTGTGCTATCGGGAATTTCAAGTGGTTCTGCAATTGTCGTTTTGGTTATTCTTCGAAGTTCGTCTAACTCCGCCTGTCTGTTAGGTTTATAATCCTTTGTTTCTAGTAGATCATGAATATAGCGCTGTGATGCTGGATTGATTTCACCATATAGCTTGTACTGTGTCTCACAGTGCCAACCAACATTCTGTGAAAGTTTTTGAGATATTTGTTCCCACAGACTCATACCGAATTTTGTTTGATATGACTGTGCTACTTTTGCTGTTAATGTGATCTTTTTACCAAACAGCGCCAAAAAAAACGGACTTACGTCTCCACTTTCAATATCTTTTATTTTTTCAGCAACAACCTCTTTACCAGATTTTTTACTTAGCACCTTTTCAACATGCTTTTTTATTTCATTTTTATCAATCATTTTATGTCCGATACTATAGAGGTTGTTTTTAATTCTAACGCCAGCCTAATGCGCCCTGCGGCATAGGCCACTGAAGCCTGAGTTGCGATGAAGTACAGCGGAGCCATATCTTTTCAACTCCGCACCTACCCCGCAGGGTCGCTTTGAGGTACTTGTTGGACGAAGCCGCTATCGCGGAGAAAAAACAGCACCATCCTAAAATTAAAGTGTAACCTCACTACCCATCATGATTCATAACAGGTAAATTGT
>JALTWL010000244.1 GCA_027047045.1 Micavibrio sp. | reverse complement strand
CTTGCTGTTAAAATTGATGGTAAGAATATAACTGAAATATCTGAACTTCCCATCAATAAAGCCTCTGAGTGGTTCTCATCGCTTGACAGTAAACTCGGCAAAAAACAAAAAGAAATTGCCAGCAGAATTTTAAAGGAAATTTTGGAAAGATTGAATTTTTTAAATAATGTTGGGCTTGACTATTTAAGCCTATCTAGAAGTTCTGGCACTCTTTCTGGTGGGGAGAGCCAAAGAATTAGACTTGCCTCACAAATAGGCTCAGGACTAACGGGGGTTTTATATGTGCTAGATGAACCTTCCATTGGTCTACATCAAAGGGATAATAACAGATTGCTCGAAACTTTGAAGAAACTACGCAACATGGGCAATACTGTTTTGGTGGTTGAACATGATGAAGATGCAATCAACAGCGCTGATTATATAATAGATATGGGCAAGGGGGCAGGTATTCACGGCGGTGATGTTGTTGCAAAAGGCATGCCCGCCGAAGTAATTAAAGCTGGCATTGGTATCACGGCAGAGTATTTAAGCGGTAAAAAGAAAATAGAAGTGCCTAAAAAACGTCGCAAAGGCAATGGCAAATTTCTAGAATTTATAGGTTGCACTCAAAATAACTTAAAAAATGTAAATGTTAAAATTCCACTTGGTACAATGACTTGTGTAACTGGTGTGTCTGGTAGTGGTAAATCATCTCTAATAATTGACACAGTCTATAGAGCAACTGCAAGAAAATTGATGAAATCACGCTTAATTGCAGGTTCATATAAAAAGATTAATGGTATCGAGTTTATAGATAAAGTAATAGATATAAATCAATCTCCAATAGGTAGGACACCTCGTTCTAACCCAGCGACTTATACGGGGGTTTTTACTCATATTCGTGATTGGTTTGCAGGCCTGCCAGAGGCGAAGGCAAGAGGTTACAAAGCAGGGCGTTTTTCTTTCAACGTTAAAGGTGGCAGATGCAGTGCTTGCCAAGGTGATGGCGTAATTAAAATAGAAATGCATTTTCTGCCCGACGTGCATGTTCAGTGCGATGTTTGTAAGGGTAAAAGATACAATAGAGAAACTCTAGAAATTAAATATAGAGGTAAAAGTATAGCTGATATTTTGGATATGAGCGTAGAGGAAGGGCTAGAATTTTTCAAAGCCGTTCCTGCAATTCGTGATAAATTGCAAACTTTAATGCAAGTAGGGCTTGGCTATATCAGCATTGGACAGCGGGCAACTACTTTGTCTGGCGGTGAAGCACAAAGAGTAAAACTCGCCAAGGAGCTATCTAAACGTTCAACTGGTAAAACTCTTTATATATTGGACGAGCCAACAACAGGGCTGCATTTTGAAGATATTAGAAAACTCTTAGAAGTTCTAAATCGCTTAGCAGAGCACGGCAACACAGTTCTAATAATTGAGCATAATTTAGATGTTATAAAAACTGCTGATTGGATAATTGATATAGGCCCAGAAGGTGGCGATGCTGGCGGTAATATTATCGCTGCGACCACAGCAGAAAAACTTATCAGCGTAAAAGAAAGCCACACAGGGCAATATTTAAAAAAATTGCTACAAGAATAAAAATTTTATAGCTACATGTAAGTATTTCTAAATGGTCTATTAAATACTGCAAAACTACCGCCTTTTTAAGAATTATGTAAAATATTTGGAATTGGTTATACTTGGGGCGAGATAGAATTTTATTTAATAAATTTATAAAAACGCAATTATTAATTGACATTTTGGGAATATATTGTTAGACTACCTGCTATATTCCAATATTTTATCTAGAGCTATCATAACATGGACAGAGAAGAAATTAGAGATTACATCAATGTAACAGCAATTATTGACGTGCTTGAAAATCATATAATCAATGGTACAGAAATGACGGCAACGCAGGTAAATGCAGCGCTTGCTTTGCTAAAGAAGACATTGCCCGACCTTTCTGTTAGCAAGGAAGCGTCTAAAACCAAAGAGGGCAAAGAAGAAATACTAAGACTACTCAAAACCCACGAAGAAGCCTTAAAAGAATTGGAATAACACTAACCTTAGATATATAGATGTTTTATACGATATGTTCATGCATTACTATACATATTTATACTTATGTAAACAATATAAATGGTTGAATATGTAATAAAATGATATAGCTATTCTTAAAATTATTTAGGTTGTTACTTTTAAGCCCTGCTCAATATTATGCAAAGTCATATTTTCGGATAGGTAGTGTAATTAGCTCAATTTTACTAGGATTGCTATAATATCAATTTTTCATAATTGTGGCAAGGCGGAGCTATAGGGTATGTTTAATACTATTAGTTGCTAACCATGCTATTTCCATTTTTACTTTAACTTTTTTTACAGGAGGAAAAATAATGACAGAAAACTCAGTCAAAATTATAGCCACAGGCGATATAGAATTTATGTTCGCTGGCAATAAAATAATCTTTAAACCCAATTTGCAAAATATCAGCAAGCTAGAAGCTGAGGCTGGTTGTTTGTGGCAACTAGTGGAGAATATAGAGGCAAATAAAATCTCTTGCCAAGATTTGGTTAAAATATA
>JALTWL010000243.1 GCA_027047045.1 Micavibrio sp. | reverse complement strand
ATGACCCATCACTTGAGAGGTTTTTGGGTGAGGATCCGATTGGGTTTTTGAGTAAAGATTTTAATTTTTATAGGTATGTATGGAATAGTCCATCAAATATAAAGGATCCACATGGGACATGTGGAGGTATATGTATCGGAGCCGCAATTATAGGAGGTTCATATATTGCATATTCAATTTATAATGCATGGTCGAACTTCTTTAGCAAGGTTGAAGAAGCACAAAAAGCTGCAAATGCATGTGCAGCAGATCCTCTTGATGTAGATAACTGGAAGGACTACAATCAAAAATATTATGAGGCTTGGCAAGCTGGTGGAGGTGCGGCATTATCTGTTCCAGGAACATCTGCAACAGGACCTGTTCCAACTTCAGCACTTGATCTTGGGATTGGTGGTGTAAGCACAGCAATTACAAACTCAGCCGGATTAGGAAATTAAATGAAAAAACGTATATGTCTAATATTCTGTTTTTTATTGGTTATAGCACTATCATTATTTTTTGGAAAATATTCAAATAATTTTATTCCTATATCTCTAAATGCATACCAAACATTATTGAATAAAAAAGTGGTATCAATGCCTAATTTTAAAATAAAAATACCAGAAAGATGGTTTATAGTCAAAATAGATAGAGATAAAATGGAGATTCTTATTTCAAATGTACCTAGTCTATTTGACAAAGATTATTCAACGTGCTTTATTTCTATTAAAGATATTAATATGACTAATGAAAACAATTATAAAAATATTATAAATATAAGCCAGCCAATTAATCATTTTTTTTGTAGATATAATGATATTCATCATATGGCAAAATGTTTAAGCAATGAAAAAAATGGAAGGATTTTATATCTATTTGCAAAAGATTGCGATTTGAATTATTTCTATACTTTAGTAAAAAAGATAGATATTAAGTAAGCTCGATTATCTTCATTGGAGTAAAGGAGTACGGTGACAACGATAACCTATCATTCTCACCCCTAAGTCAACAAACGCTACAATAATTTCATAGCTACCAAGAGGTGACAGGTTCTTTATTTGAAGTGGCTCTCGGTATTATGACCCGCAGATTCAGAGGTTTTTGGGTGAGGATCCGATTGGGTTTGCGAGTGGGGATTTTAATTTTTATAGGTATGTTATAAATAATCCAGTAAATTTTGTGGATCCAAGTGGCAAAGTCTGGGTCTTAATCGAAGTAGCTGGAGCTTTGGGAACAGTGTATGCTATTTGGACATGGATAGACAATCTTTCAAAGAATCAAAAAGAGCGGGATAAAAAAGATTTAGCTTGCTCTAGATTAAAAAATTTAGAGGATAGAGTTGCCTGCTATGATAAAAGCAGAAAAGAGCATTTAGATAAAGAACGAAATAATTCATGTGAAATAGGAAAAGAACTAACACCCGATATAAAAACCTGGAGATACTAATGGTAAGAAAGATTGCAATTGTAATGCTATTTTTCTTAGCAATAATGGTTAATTTCAATGAAAGATTCAATAGTGAGATTATTGCTCCTATCGGGGCACTCATCATGAATCTTTCTAGTGAACATGAAGAGGAAAAGCTTAAAAAATATGGTATATTGATAAACTTACCAAAAAGTAAATGGGTGTATACTGTTTCAGATTATGCGCATGAACTCATTATTCATTTTTCAAGAAATAAAGCTAAGATAGATAATAGATATATTGAAGTTAAAGCCGATTTGTATCTATACAAAGATTCTCTTACAAAACAAGCATTTAATAAGGTGATTAATGCTTATTTGAAAAATTGTATTTCAACAAAACATCAGGAATTAAAAAAAGGTAATCAATTATATATTCTTAGATATTGTGATAACAAGGAAATCAACTTTAAAGAAGTATTAATTACACAAGACAACAGACAAATAATTATCAAATATTATCCTTTTTTTGAAGAGGAAAAAAGTAGAGAAATGCTAAATAAGTTTTTAAGGGGCATTGGTTTTTCTGATTTAAGATAGAGGAAATAAGATGAGAGGGACTATTAGAACTTTTGTGTCAATCCGATAGAATACAATATTCTAAAGGAATATAATGACCCTCCCCCTCGAGACCGTTCAGACTTTTGTGTCACCCGACAGTTGAGTAAATTATATCACAACTCCAGAGCCTTATCCAATCTACCCTCAAAGAGTTGAGGGGTGATGCTAATGCTATTTTCCATTCCATTTTTTTTCTGGCTCCCACGTTGCACGTGGTGGCCCTCACCTCAAAGCCAACCTACGCTAAAATAACCCCATGTCAGCAAACCCTAAAGTCTCACTTGCCAAGCTTATCCTCACCCACGACGAAAGCATCGATACGCCTCTGAGCATCACAAACGCCAATGGAACATTCTACTACCATAGAGACCATCAAGGAAGCATCGTAGCCCTTACAGACAGTGCAGGAACAGTGGTAGAGAGCTTTACGTATGACAACCACTATGGAACTATCGTAGACCATACAAAGACCATTGAAACCAACAATCCTTATGCCTATACAGGTAGAGAGTTGGATACAGATGAGCTTTATTACTACAGGGCACGCTATTATGACCCATCACTTGAGAG
>JALTWL010000242.1 GCA_027047045.1 Micavibrio sp. | reverse complement strand
CAGCAAGGTGAACAACAAAATGGTAAACCAGAAGAATCTTCCCTTGGCAAAAACGAAGATAGCACCGTGCCGGTAGAAGATACAGGTGATATGCCAGATGTTGAATCTCCAAGCTCATCTCCACAACAAGAAATGTCCCAAGATGGTAACGAACAGAGCCAAAATGGACAAGGGGGAGAAAATTCCGATAGCTTAGAAGATTTAAAAGAACAATTGGAACAAATGCGTGATAATCTGGAAAATTTAGATGAATTAACAGATCCATCACAAATGCCAGAAGACCAAAAAGAACAATTAAAAGAACAGTTAAGTGAAATGCAAGACCAGTTGCAAGAAATGATAGATGAATTGCAACAGGAAATTGATGAACAAAAACAAAAGCAAGATGCTCAACAAAATGGACAAGACAGCCAAGATGGACAAGACGGACAAGACGGACAAGATAGTGCAACTGCTGATGAATTACAACAACAAATGCAAGATGCGCAAGCAAATGAAGCGGCAGAAGGACAACAAGAACAAGATGGACAAGACAGCCAAGATGGGCAAGATGGCAATGATTCTGATTCACAGTCAAATGATAATAAGCCTAGTGATCAAGCTGGACACCAAAAGGGCAAATCTTTGTCTGAGCTTGCAAAACAAGATTGGACAGAATATAGCAAGCGTGTAGCTGAGTTGCGTGGACCAATAATGCAAACAAGAAAAATGTTTAAAAGAGTGCAAGAAATGCAATTGCAAAAAAAGAAAAAACGCTCAGCAAAAATGGATATTTTGCCCCAAGATGGTGAACTTATGGATAGATTCAATCTTGAAGCGCATATGAATCTTACTTTAAAAAAGGCGGTTGGCAATGTTGAAGAAAATGATCTAAAACGCTTTCATTTAGATGAGAATTTTGATGTGCCAACTGAAATTGATATTTTGATTATGGTTGATGGCTCTGGTTCTATGGGGCATGCTTATGGCAATACTGGAGCAAGCCCACTTGAAAGCGCTTTGCAATCAGCAGCAATCTTATACGAGGCAACGGCTGGTAAAGATATGAAAATGAATGTTTATGTTGGCATGTGGGGTAATGATGCACCTCCTATTATTATTGAACCAGGCGATAACCGTAAAAAAATAGGTCAAGCAATGCAGGCCGCAAGAACAGGCTTGCATAGCGGTACAGATCTTGCGCCCGCTATTAAAAAAGTCGCAGAAACTATGTCTGATCATCACGGCAAATCTAATACCTTAGCAGGATTTACCCATGTGTTGATAATATCAGACGGTGATATAGGTGATGAATCTGCAGCACGTAAAAATATAGAAACAGCATTTAAATTTAGTGATAAAATTACTTTTGATGTAGCGATTTTAAAACTAAGAAATAACTCACAAATGGAAAATATGGCTAAAAGACATAAAAATAAAAAACCACAACATAAAATAGGCTATGTCATAGAAAATAAAGGTGATGCTGTACCTATGTCTATAGTTGGGTTGCTATTAAATAAAATTAGAAAGTGTGGAAGTTTCACAGCGGTGCCACATTCTAAAAAGCGTCGTGATATGAAAAAGGCTGCTAATGAAATGAAAAAAAATAAGGGTGGTGGGCGCAGATATTGGTAAATAAACAATATCAATTTAACTAAAGTTTAAAAAAAAGAAGAGGTAGGCAAATGACAAAGAAAAATAATAAAAATAATAAATTAGGATTATTGCAGAAGAAAATTTCTGAAATCACAGAAAAAGATTGGAAGAAATTAGAAATTCTTGTGGGTACTGATACACGTCCATATCCAATGTTTGGCACAGTAATGGTAGATGAAGATGGACATCAGTCTATGGAACAAAGATTGGGCAGTATTAGAAGCAAATACAACTCAATGCGTGTATATTCTGAAAAATCATATGATGAAGTCATAGGTATGTTATACAGGGATATGCCTACCCCTAGTATGCTACCTATGCAAAAAGATATTCTTGAGATGATTAAACCGACAAGTAAAAATCGCATTTACTTTATGAAAGGTGATCCTGGTTCTGGTAAATCATTTTTAGGAGGCCTTATAGGTAGAGTACAATCTGATCGTCCAGTTGATATTTACGATTGTGGTGGTAAGAATATGAATGATGTACTATTTGAAATGGTACTTGATTTTGGCACTAGTGATGCTTTGCCTGAGGCTATAGATAAACGCATACAGGCTCATGCTTTGCAACCGCTATCTTATGCACTTCTTAAAAATGAAATTCCTTCTAAATATATTACTGAGACAGAAGACAAACGATTGGTTATTGATTGGGAAGGGCTAAAGACTGCCGGTACTGATGATGTTATTAAAACTTATGAAACTTTGAAGAAAGTAAGCTCAACTGAAGGTCTAGACAGCGCTGGCGGTAACGCTTTGGGTATGAATTCTCAATATGGACGTGCTATTCGTGACTTCATAGAGGGTAATCTTGCTACT
Organism: Micavibrio sp.; assembly: GCA_027047045.1. Lineage (GTDB taxonomy): Bacteria > Pseudomonadota > Alphaproteobacteria > Micavibrionales > CSBR16-224 > JAJFGX01. The sequence continues at coordinate 148 of JALTWL010000242.1, read as the reverse complement.
TGGGATGAGTATAATAAATCAAAAGAAGGCACAGATAACGCTCTACAAACTTTCTTGCAATTTGTAAATGGTGAGATTGATGAATGCACTGTTGTTAATCCTCTTAAAAATAAAGATGAAACTAGCGGTCCTAGCGAATTTACTTTTA
>JALTWL010000241.1 GCA_027047045.1 Micavibrio sp. | reverse complement strand
TAACCTACTAAGAGAAGGGCTAGATATACCAGAATGCGCGCTTGTTGCAATTTTAGATGCCGATAAGGAAGGTTTTCTGCGCAATAAAACATCACTTATTCAAACAATTGGCAGGGCTGCCAGAAATGTTGAAGGGCGCGCTATTTTATATGCGGATAATATAACAGATAGCATAAAATACGCAGTTGATGAAACCAACAGACGCAGGCAAAAACAGCTGGAATATAATAAAAAACATGGGATAACGCCAAAGAGCATACAAAAGAAGATTACCGATGTTCTAGACAGTATCTATGAAAAGGGCGACTATGTAACAGTTAAAATAGATGGTAAAAACACCAAACTTACCGGTGATACCTTAAAAAAACATATCAAAAAGCTTAAAAAACAAATGCAAAAAGCAGCATCAGAGCTAAATTTTGAAGAAGCAGCAAGACTGCGTGATGAAATATACGCGCTTGAAGCAAAAGATTTAGGACTGTAGAAAAAACGAGGTTATCCTAAAAATCATTTACTAAATTTAGATAAATTGAAATATATGTTATCTAACAAAGCAATTACTTTATGACACTATATAGACAATCAGAAAGTATCTTCTATAATGTGAAGTGCGGTATATAGCTATTCTAAAAATTATTTAGACTATTAATTTAATCGACTTCCCCCGCCCGCATTGGATTATGTAAAATTACATTTTGAGGTGGTAAAACTAATATACAAAAGCTTTAAATATCACAAATATTTTTTATATAGCTATTCTAAAAATTATTGACCCTGTTTGTAGCCTTTGTTGTAGGCTATAACCATTAGTCTATGACAGTGGATAGATAACTAGCAAATATTTTATATAGTGAATTCCAAAGATATTTAGATGTTCTTTATTTTTCCAGCAATTATATAAAAGATATTTACGATACTTAAAGTTATCCAACACTACATTTACCACAACATAATTTTACATAATGCGGGGTGCGCGGGGAATAGGTTGCTTAAAAACAATGGTCTAAATAATTTTAAGAATAGCTATACAATACCAATATGACTATAAAATGGGCAGCCCAGATGAATATCATGTTATGTCTATGTAAAAAATTAGATTTTCAGGTAAATTTAAATCAAAGGGAGAGGTTAATTCCCATGTTTAAATCTTGATTTTTTTCTCAGACGACGATTTGCCGGTGGTGGATTTTGCGCCCATCTGGCAATTCTTCCTCTTTCCATAGAGGTTATAAAAGGTAGTATCAAAAGTAGCCCAACAGCTCCAAGTACAGAAAACGCTTCTATACTATCCTGTTCCTTCAGTTCTGCAGAAACTGCCCCTGCAAATTTATCTCTATTAGTAAATAGACTGTTTGAATCCAATACTTCTTCTCTTGCCTCTTTTAAAAAGCCAAAATCATAACTATTTTCATAGCCAATAGATTCTGGTAATACTTGATTTGATGCCAGCTCCCAAAGCTCACTTGCCTGTCTTTCAGAAAGACTGTTATCTGTTAGTATTCTAGGAAAAACTTGATTAAGAATATTGTTAAAATCAACTTCCATTTTTGTTATTTCCTGCTCAGAAAACGGGGCTTTGCCATTTTCAGCAACATATCTGCTGATATATTCAAATTTTTGTGATCGTTCTGATAATTTTGCTATATCTTGTTTTATTTCTTCAACAACTTGTGGAGCCTTGGCAGTTGCAATATTATCTTCCCTTTTATCCAAAATACCATACATTCCACCAATTCCAACGGTGGTACCTAAAACTGCAACTGCAACTAAAGAAATATCCGCATGATAAATGGCTTTTTTTGCAAATTTATACTTTAAACTATCAATTTTATATTTAACATCTGTCATATCCGCTCTCCCATATTTTGATACCAGAGCACTGTATCACTTTTTTTGAGTTATGTCAATTTATTTTTAGTTATGAAAAACCACTAATGGTAATAATATCTATAAAATAGCTACATAGTCGGAGCAATATTTGTTTTTGGAGGTCTTAAAAAATGCATTCTATGCAATGTTGGTTTTTTACCTAAAAGTTTGCCTTTTATGTAAGTTAGCGTTTGCATTGAAGGTCGCCAACTAAATCGCCCACTATTATCTTCAACATAATTGGCAAGTTCATCATATTCATCTGATATGCTATATACACCGCGATTTAGCTTTCTCCTTGCATTAACATTAAAACTATTCATCATATCAACTAATTCTCTATTGAAAAAATCTAAATCACTAACATTATATCCATCATCTACCCCAATAATTGCAGCACGCTTTTTCTTAATTTTTTGAATACCGCTAACATCTATATTTTTCAGCTCAGGATTTAACTTACACAGAGCCCCCCAAAGGTTTTCTATTTTTTGATTATAATCTTGCTTGGAAATACGGTCCCAATTAAGTTCAGAATCTAGCATAAGTACGTAATCTTGCATTTCTCCAAAAACTAGGCCTTCTGGTTTTCTATAAGTCCCAACAATATCTGGAAGATTGTATTTTTCTGCATATTTCCTAACAGGTGATTCGGAAATACCTATTGGACATAGTTGCTCTAAATCTCTAAATATACGAAAGGCAGGCACCGTTGTTTTACCACCATCAAAACTAGCGGGGCTAGACATAGCCTTGTATTTTTCTATTAAATCTAGTATTTCTTTTGTAATATCTTCAAACATAGCTAAGAATCTATAATAAAAATCTTTAATTTATGTTAATTTTATAGTAGTTTTTTATATTAGTACTTGACATTATATAGTTTAAAGCTATATTGCCAGTTTAGTTTAATATCTGTCCAAAATTTAAAATATTGATTTTGGTCGTTGAGTTTGTTAATAATAGAATTTGAAATTTTAAAGAGTGGTTAAGGCTATGTTTGCAGTTTTAAAAAGCGGTGGAAAACAATATAGAGTAGAAAAAGACGATGTTATTCGTGTAGAACGTCTAAATGCAAAAGAAGGCGATAAGATAAAATTAGATGAAATACTAATGGTTGGGGAAGCTGGTAAAGCTACAATTGGTACACCTTTAGTCAAGGGCGCATCTGTAACAGCGGAAGTAATGGCACAAACGCGTGCCCCAAAAATTATTGTATTTAAAAAGAAACGCCGTCAAAATTATCGTCGCAAAAAAGGACATAAGCAAGAAATTACCTTACTTAGGATTAAGGATATTAAGTCGGCATAAATTTAATTTATTTTTTTAAGGAGTAAAAGAATGGCTCATAAAAAAGCTGGTAGTAGCTCAAAAAATGGTAGAGATTCGGCAGGACGTCGTCTTGGGGTTAAAAAATTCGGTGGTGAAGTTGTTATTCCAGGTAACATAATTATTCGCCAACGTGGTACAAAATACCACCCAGAAAATAATGTTGGTATTGGTAAAGACCATACTATTTATGCTTTAGCTGAAGGACGCGTTTCTTTTAGAAAGCGCGCTGGCAACAAAACTTTTGTTTCTGTTGTAACTGATAGCGCATAAATTTTACCTGAACTTCTGGGTTTTTAAATTGGGGAACAGTTAAGTTCCCCTTTTTGTGTAAATATTATAGGTTAAGTTAAAATGAAGTTTTTAGACCAAGCAAAAATATATTTAAAAAGTGGTGATGGCGGGGCTGGTTGTGTTAGCTTTCGGCGTGAAAAATATATAGAATTTGGTGGTCCCAATGGTGGCAATGGTGGGCGCGGCGGTCATATAATATTTAGAGCTGTAAAAAACTTAAATACTTTGATTGATTTTCGTTATCAACAACATTTCAAAGCAGAAAAAGGCCATCATGGTGAAGGAAATAATAAAACTGGTGCTAAGGGAGAAGATTTAATAATCCCTGTTCCAGTTGGCACTCAAATCCTGTCAGAAGATAAAGAACATATACTGCTAGATTTAATAGAAGATGGTGAGGAAATAGTTTTTCTTAAAGGTGGTGATGGCGGTTTTGGTAATGCTCATTACAAATCTTCTACCAACCAAGCGCCTCGTAAATTCACCTCTGGTTGGGAAGGCGAAGAAATGGCAGTTTGGCTACGTCTAAAACTAATTGCAGATGTTGGATTAGTTGGGCTACCCAATGCAGGAAAATCAACCTTTCTTGCCTCTTGTTCACGTGCGAAGCCTAAAATTGCTGACTATCCATTTACAACTATTACCCCTAATTTAGGTGTTGTTGGCATTGATAACAGTGAATTTGTTATTGCAGATATTCCAGGCTTAATTGAAGGTGCACACACAGGCCATGGTATTGGTGATAGATTTTTAGGACATGTTGAAAGAACTTCTGTTCTTTTGCATTTAATAGATATAACAGAAGATAAATTTATTGAAAATTATAAAATAATTAGAAAAGAATTAGAATTATACGGGGCAGGGCTTGTAGACAAGCCAGAAATAATTGCTTTGACAAAAATAGATGCTTTGGGAGAAGAGTTATCCAAACATCAAAAAGCATTATTTGAAAAAGCAACAGGTAAAAAAACTTACCTCATCTCTGCTATTAGTAAAAAGGGGGTAAAAGAAATATTGCGAGAGCTAAAAAAACATATAGATAAAAAACAACAAGAAACAGAAACTCAACAACAAAAAAATGAGAAAAAATACTGCCCTATATAGCTATATCAAAGCCATGTAAAAATATAGAAAAGCAAATTTTGGTTATACATCTAATTCTAAAGATATTTTTTATTTTCCTGCCAATTATATAAAAATATTTATAATACTTAAAAGCTCTCCAACACTGTCCCCTTCAAAAAATATATGATTTTACATAATTTGGACAAGGGTGCTTTAATTAACTATCTAATTATATCTGAAATCGGCATAAAGGGGAGGCTTTAATTAACCGTCTGACTATATCTGAAATTAGTTATATAAGTAAGTATTTGTGATATTTAAAACTTTCCTAAACTAACTCTTTCCGATAAATATAATTTTACATAGCGCGGCGCACAGGGAGAGAAAATAGCTTAAAATAACAGTCTAAATAATTTTAAGAATAGCTACATATAACTACAATTAGTTATATAACAATAATTTTACTGTCTTACACTGGCCTTAGTGCCTTTTACCACCCAAAGACCTGTAGTTTTTTCTTGTTTAATAGATATAATTTTACCAAGACTAGGGATATAGCTTCCAACTGTTACCCTTATTCTATTTCCTTTATTTTTATCAACAATCCAAGCCTCCCCAGATATTGCAGATTGTAAAATCCAGTCAATTGTCGGAGTTACTTTTTTCTTTTTAATTTGGTTACTAGATGATGAGGCTTGTTTTTTATGCGTTTTGACTGTTTTATATTTATTATTTTTAGCTATAGATTTTATTTCTAAGCTTAAATTTTCTAATTGCTTAGATATTTCTGACAAATCTTCCCGCATATCATTTTCTGATTGCTTTAACTTTAGCAGTATTTCTTGTTCAAATTCATCTAGCCTTTCAGAGTCCACTATATTTTTTTCTAAATCAGCCAGTCTATCTTCAATATCAACTATAACCTCAGGCTTTATTTTTACATCAATTTTATTATTAGAAATATTTATACTACTTTTTTCCTTAGAAATATTTTTTACCTCATCTGGAGCTGCTGCCTCAAATTCCATAGCCATTTGTTCAATATTTGTTTTTGGCTGCTCTAAAGATTGCTCTGCCTTGCTACCAACTTCTGGTTTCTCTATACCCATATTTGACTGTAAAGCCACATCATCATTTTCAACCATATTATTTTCTTGGGAAAAATCTATTTCAGGTATATTTTCTGCAAAAGAATTATCTATATTGCTATCAAAATCACCATTACCGACAGTTTCTTGAAGGGTAGGCATAGAAATATAATCTTCACCTTCATTTATATTATTGCTTTCAATAGAATTTGGGCTCTCAGGAAAATTTTCAGCACTGTTCACAGTTGCCACTTTAGTTGCCTCAGGCATAGGTGGAAAAGCAGCATCCATATCTGGGTCTGGTGATGTGGCTATGCTAGGTGCTTGTTGTTGGCTAGGTGCTTGTTGTTGCCTGACCTCTTGTTTTACCCCTCCTATTGGAAGAAGCGGTATTTTTTGCATAATTTGGGGCGGTATAGCAGAACGTAAAGACGCCCCCTGTGGAGTGCTAATATAATAGTAAAATCCACCCACCCCAAATATTATTATTAAAAATAAAATAAAAAAACTTCCAATAAAACTTCTTTTTTTAATGGGTTTTAATTCTTGTTCAATATCGTCAGAAAAATCTTCTTCACTATCGTCCCAGTCATCTAAAAAATCTTCTTCCTTTTTATCATCAAACATTTTGGCTAATCCTTAAGTTATTCTTCATCATATAAAGTTTCTAAAAATAACAATCCCATAGGTGTTCCTTTATCTAATTTAACCGTTATTTCTCTATTTGCATCACGTCTTACTAAATTAGACAATACATTAAAGCCTTTTTGGACACCTTTTCCTATTATCTCCTCAGTATCAAGTGATTGGGTTGACTGAGCAACCCCACCATTATTAACTGCAACTGTTGTTGTAGTTTGAGCAATACCTTCCCCAACACCAGATAGAAATTCTGCAGCGGCTGGAAAAATGACACGTTGAAAATAGTGATGGTCAACGTCAGATACCATCGCCCCCAAAGTTGTATCAGGGTCAAGGGCTACACTTTTTATTTGATAGCTTATACCGTCCTTAACTAAGGTATGGAACGTAAGAACCAAATATTCATCTTCCTTACTAAAGCTACCAATTGCCCTTGCGCCAGCTAATGGGCCAGAAAGTATATGTGCCAATGCTGGGCCTTCTATATCAGAATTTAAATTATTAAGTAGCTGTGCATATATAATATCTCCTGCTGCAATTAAGGCTGTTGGAACATATTCTTCTTCTGTAGAACTATCAAGTACAGCCCCATCATAAGACGGTAAATCTTCATCATCGGCAACCATAAAGCTTTCATTTTCTAATCTTTCTTGTTCTAGCTTTTCTTGTTCTTCTTTCCATTTAATATATTTTGGTACTTCTGTTGTCACATTTTGTATTTGCGATGGTTTGGGCTCTTTTGTTGCAATAATTGTTGACATTTGTTCTGCTAGTGCATTTGAAAATTCTGGGTCCATTACATCTTCTGCAACAGGTCTAATAGGCTCAATAATAGGTACAATTTCTGGAATTGGTGCTTCGTCTATTAGTTCTTCCTCATCAGAAAAATTCATTTCGAAACTTCTAGCCTCAGCAGTTCTACGCCACTCTTTCAAAGGATCAATTGATAGGTTATTTTTGTCTTTATCATCATCTATTGTTAACTGTCCCTTTGGTTTTCCAATTGGTGTTGGAAGAGCGCTCCCTCGTGTTGCCTCTGCTATTTTCCTGCGTTTTTCATTTGCTTTTTCTATGGCTTCTCTATATTCAGGGGACACTTCTTCACCAACTTTTCCTCTTACATCTTCTCCAGCTCTAATCATAGATTGCTCGCCAACCTTTTCTTCTTTGGCAGCTATAAATTTGGTATAGATAACCCCCATAACAAGGGCAACAACAATCAAAAGCCCTATTTTAAGAAATGGGTTATTGTCCCAAATTTCTTTTAAGCTAGCTTTTGGCTTTGCCTCATCTTCAAAATCATCATCATCTATATCTAAGTCCATATCATCACTCATTAGACTTCTCCTCTGTACTTAAACGCACCTGCACCAATTTTCCTCTATCAGAAAGTAACAATACAGGGGTTTCACTTAAACTATAAATACGTGTACCGTCACCTGAGGCAACACTATTTTTCCAACTAGGTGATAAAAGTGTAAGGGGGGTGCGAACAATCAACTGTTCTCCGCTAAGCCAAGCTCTAGTACGCCCATCTGTACCACTGACCATTAGTTTTTCTGCCTCACGTGGGACTCTACCGTCTAAATACCCAACCAACTCAGTGCTATCGGCAACAGTTTTAAGTCCACTTTCTTCTATAATTGGAACTTCTGCAAGTGGTCCATCTTCTGCTATATTAGCTTCAAATTTATAGTGAACCTCCTCAAGCTGAGTGTTAAGAGTAAATATTATTGGTGTTCTAAGTTTAACCAGCCTAATGGATAAATTACCACGACCATGCGCTGTAAGTGGAGTAATGCGTAAAATATTTTCCCCTTCTTCTGGGGTTATAATTTCAAAATCTCCTGCCCAACTAACATCACGTATTGGCCATGGGTTTCCACCAATATCTACAACTACAAATGTGGTCACATAACCTGGGGAAGTTTCAATAACAAGAGGCTCGGCATCAGGCTCTAGTGATACATTTGCAACTTGTATTTTAGGCATTGGAACAGCAACGGGCTGTTCGGCTGCTTCTCTGTTAATACGAAAAACCTCCAGAGTCTTTTTTATTTCCTCTGGCGTCATAGGCATTAAACTTTCTAATGCTGCATCAAAGGCTTTTTGTCGCATTTCATTTTTTTGAGCTTTGCTATCAGCTTCTATTTGTTTTTGTATTTCTTCAGCCGAAGGTGGGACAAACCCTCCGCGTATATTTCCTTGCTTAACAGGCAAAGAGCCAGCTGCGCCAAGAGGATTTTCTATTATCATATCATTAGAATTTTCTTCTTTTAACCAAGGCAGTTCTTCTTCTGCGTAAGATATGCTAGCTGTAATAATTAAAACAACCCAAAATAAAGATAGAATTTTACCAAACCGTACAAAGTAATCCATTTTATAATACCCAGTTATATAATTTATAGTTCAAAGCTAATGCCTTCCTTTTTCTATTCAATTCATTAAAGCTAAATATTTCATCTACATAGCTATCCATTGATCTATTCCCACACCATTTGGACTTTCAAGGGTAGAAACTCTTACAATGTAAAGCGTTACATTCATAGTAGTTGAACTTTTAGCATCACCAGACTGGTAGGTTATAAGCAAAGTAACATCAACAACCCATCTATATTTACCATTATAAAGTCCCTCTCCTTTTAAAACTGGAGCAGCCTTAGGAACAGCAGTAATGATTTGTTGAGCATCAACAACCCCTTCAATCATTCTAGATTTTATCATAGCCTCCCTAAAATCTGCAAATCCTTTAGGAGTAAAATGTCTAGCTGCACGACCAAGTCGTTCCTCATAATCATGAAAACCAAATGTCATAACCTCAGATGCTGCTTGTGCTGCCCAAGAAAGTAAGGCTGCACGCTGCATATTTGGTTGACTTAAAGGAATTAAGGGTAATTCACGCCCATCTCTGGTAATTGCAAAATAAAAATCCTGTGGTCTTGATATATGCATATAAAATAAAAATGCACTAATTAAGGCCACTATCATTATGCATTGTACAACCACCACTCTCAGTAAATTTTTAAAAGAAGACCTATAATGTTCATTGCGTTCCAAAACTATTTCCAAGCTTTTTGTAAAATTATTTGTTGGTTTTTCTTTTGCTTTAGACGCAGAACTTCTTGTAGGTTTCCCCTGTACCCCTTTAGATTTTACACGAAACTTAGATTTCTTACCCTCAGCAGTAGAAATATCTTTCTTTTTTTCTGTATCAGCGGTTTTTGTAGCCTGCATTTCAAATTTCTTAAATTAAAATTACCCCAAAATATACTTGCTTATAAATAATGATAGCAAAATCATCTGACAAGTCTATATATTTGCTATAAAAAAATAAAGAAAATTATTTTATTATTCCTTCTTGTTTTAAAATATCCCTGCGGGAAAGTTTGCCTACCATCGTTTTTGGTAGAGGCTCTGATTTTATTATGATTTTTCTTGGAATTTCTATTGGCGATAATTTATCTTTTAAAAATTCTAGTAATTCTTTTTCGCTTATTTTATCCTCATCTTTTAATTTTACCCAAGCCCAAACAGTCTCTCCACGCTCTTTATCTGGAACACTAGCAACAATGGTTTCTTCAACAGATGGATGTAGGTAAATTGCTTCTTCTACATTTCTTGGATAAACATTATATCCTCTTACCAAAATTAAATCTTTTATTCTATCTACCAAAAATATATATCCATCTTCATCTATATAGCCAACATCACCTGTGTGTAATTTTCCATCAATAATAACCTCGTCAGTTGCCTTTTTATTTTTGTAATATCCCATCATTACTTGAGGTCCTTCTATACAAATTTCTCCTTTTTTACCTATTGGCATTGTTGTTTTTTTATCTTCTGTATCTACAACTGTAATTATTGTATTTGGAAAAGGCACACCAATAGAGCCTTCCTTTATATTTGTAAGAGGACTACAAGTCGCAACTGGGGACGCTTCAGTCAAACCATAGCCTTCTGCAAGACATTTATTTTTTACTTTTTTTTCAAAAAGCTTTTTAGTATCACTTGGTAAAGGCGCTCCCCCTGATAGACAAAATTTTATAGAAGAAAAATCATATTTATCCACATCTTTGTGATTGGCAATTGCGCTATAAATTGCAGGTACGGCTGGAAAATATGTTGGTCTTTTTTGGTCAATTATTTTCATTAGCTCATCAATATCAAATTTTGGTAGAGCAATTATTTTTAAACCATAATGAACAGATAAATTCATAATAACCGTCATTGCAAATACATGAAAAAAAGGTAAAACTCCAATTTGGCTATCACTTCCTGCATTAACACTATCTTTTATCCAAGCCGCTGTTTGCAGCGTATTTGCATATAAATTACTATGGCTAAGCATAGCGCCCTTAGGCACGCCTGTTGTGCCACCCGTATATTGTAAAACTGCAATATCATTTTTTGCGTCAATATCAATATATTTTAGCTTATGCCCATGCCCCATCATTTCGTCAAATTTTATATATCTGCCATCGGCGGGTACTGCCCCTAAATCAGAAGATTTAAAAATTTTAAATAATATATTTTTTGGAAAAGGTAAAATCTTAACCATAGGGCAAACAACCACTTTTTTTACCTGAGTATTTTCTAAAATATATGCCATTTTTTCTAACATCATTTTGAAATTCATAGTAATCATAAAATCTGTTTCACTATCTTCTATTTGATATTTAAGCTCTCTTTTGGCATATAGCGGATTATAATTAACAACCACCCCCCCTATTTTAAGAATCGCATAATAAAAAATTAAATAATAAGGACTATTAGGTAAAAACAGCCCAACTTTACTTCCCTTTATAACCCCAATTTTTTGCAAGCTGTAAGATATTTCATCAACCATATTGCCTATTTGTGCATAGCTATATTCTTTACCTAAAAAATCCATCGCAATACTATTTGGATAATTATTAATCGCATCATCTAGCAATGTGTAAAGCGCTTTAGGCTCTATTTTCATTTGCCAATCAATATTTTTGGGGTAGCTATTTTCCCATATATAGCCTTTATTTTCATTTGCATTTTTCATATCTGGCCAAACACCTCTTAATTTTAATATTTATATTGCCAATTGTTAATAAATAAACTAATTTTATTACACGTAGTCTAATATTGAAAGAATTTACTTTCAATTATAGTCAATATTTGGAAATTAAATAATGAAGGAGAATAGTTATGGCTTGCCCAAAGAAGAAAAAAACATCTGAATGTTTTAATAAAAAATCTAAATGCAAAGGACATGGACATGGACATGGACACGGTCATGGACACGGGCATGGACACGGTCATGGACACGGGCATGGTCATGGACACGGGCATGGACATGGGCATAAGCACAAAAAAGGTGGCTGTTGCAAAAGATAAAAATAATGAATAATATCTTTAATTAAAATGCCTCGATTTTTTTCGGGGCATTTTTTATACTTGTTATTTAATAGTTAGGAAAACATAGCTAATGTCTGGCAATAATTTTGGAAAAATATTTACTTTTACAAGCTGGGGGGAAAGCCACGGAGAAGCTATTGGCTGTATTGTTGATGGAGTTCCTCCACGAATCACTTTGTCAGAAAAAGATATTCAACCATTTCTTGATAAGCGTCGCCCTGCTCAATCTCGCCACACCACTCAACGCCAAGAGCCTGACCAAGTTAAAATTCTATCTGGGGTATTTAAAGGCAAAACTACAGGTACACCAATATCTTTAATAATTGAAAATAAAGATATGCGCT
>JALTWL010000240.1 GCA_027047045.1 Micavibrio sp. | reverse complement strand
GTTCCTAATTTTAAATCTTCAATAAGTTCAGGATTAACTCCTGTTTTTTTAACTAATCCTTTGATTGTTTGTGCCAGAATTTCATCTGCCCTCACGTCTTTTAACTCTCCCTTACCTGCGGGGGTAAATGGCGACCTTACATATCCAGCAATTACAACTTCGGTTGCTTTTGGAGTTGAAGATTTTTTATCTGACATGAGTTTAATCCTTTCTTTAGTTGTTTTTTTATTCAACAAAATATGGTTAATTTATTTATAGCAAATATCAATTATACAAATTAACTTAACACAGACCCAAACACCACCAACAACTATTGGTTAATATATAAAATTGATATGTATTATACAGCTGAGTCGCTTTTTAGCATAAAGGGTTATTTTTTGTAAAGGTAAAATAATTAAAACTCCCAACTTTAAGGCTATGCAAAATAAAAAATTGACATTATTCTTATATTATGGTAATAATATTAGTATAAGCATCTAAATAACTTTGGAATATATTATGAAAAATCAAGTGAGTATTTTACCGAAAGATTTAAAAAAACTTAAAGGAGTTCTACTTGCCGCTTTTGTTGCAGTTAGCTCAGGCTGTAGTTCAATAGCAAAAATTGGCAATGGTGATGATATAGAGTTAGATGTCCACGACAATCCTAACACAGTGGAAATGATAAAAAATAACGCAGTTAAGACAATCACAAAAGAGGCGAATGACTTTGTTAACAATTATATTCCTAAGTTTCCCCCGATTTTAGAAAAATATTCTAGTTGTAATACTGAATATGATACAATAGTAGAAAATAAAGTTGTTAAATATAAACTTGAATATGACTTTAAAAGCTATTCTGCAAGAGATTTATACAGTATAATAAACAATACCATAGATGTTGCAAAAGGTTATAAAGTTCTTGGAGTTACAAGAAATAGAAGTGGGGTCTTTTTTGACTATGAATTTAAAATGTATCCAACAGAAAATGGTAATCTATGTGTGCAAATTGGGGAATTAAAAACTGAAAATATTATTAAGCAAGAAGTATATGCAGCATCTGATTATGTAGATGATAAATGCCGACAAGAGAGAATAAAAAAACACGAGGATTTACACGTATTTTTTAACGATACAACATTTACAAGTTATAACAATGTATTGAGAAGATTTTTAGATAAAATAGTTGCTCCAGTAAATGGTATTCAAATCCCGGCTGATATTGATGATGATGAATATCAAGAAATATTATCTGCAATAGACATATATATAGGAGAGGCTATATACGATTTTAACAAAAAAAGGCAAAACACTTCTGACAAACTCCACGCTCCAATGGATAGTATAGAGGCATATGACAAATACAGCCGAAACACAGCCAAAATTTGTGGACCAGATAAGACTGTAAAGAATAGTGGAAGTAAATCTAAACCAAAAATTTAAATACCGCTAAGATTAAAGTCTTTTGGCCAAGTAACGCGCCAACCTAGCTTTAATTCTTTTTTAGATTTAGGCGCTATATTAAAGTCCCATTTAACCATACCTTTAATATTTTCTGCGTCTTTTTGATAGTTTTTGCTTGTATGCTCATCTAAAATTTCAATTTTTATACGTTCATTCCGACTAGCAGGAATAGTTTCCTTAACAATTATTTGAATAGGTGTTTTGTGGAAATTTTCAATTTCTGTTACAAAATGTTTTTCTTTGACTTTATCTTTGGAAATCAACCCTTCTTCTTTTGACATATCTTTTAAAATTTTACGTTTAACGGAAATTTGGTCATCTATACCAAAATAAAGCTCGTGCCTTTCATCTGGGCGCAATAGAGGTAGCGAAGATTTACCCACATATGCTCCATCGCGAAATAGACTAACTTGCCCTGCTAAAATTGGTGCATCACCTTTTAATTTTGCATTTGCAACTAAAAATGCATTTGTGCTTATTTGAGGTTTAATATGAGCTTGAATAATGCTTTCAGTTGCAAATTTGCCAACCATCAATTTTGTATTTGTACCACCGGTTGGAATATCGCTTTTACCGATAATTTTATATTCACTAACAAAGCCAGAGTTATTTATTTGAGCAGTTTTAAATTCTGCCCTTTTTACTTTATCAAATGAAGATGCACGCATCATGCGAGCGCTGGGCATGCCTTCTTCTAATGCTCCGTCAACCGCTAAGGACTGAACGCTAGTAGCGCCAAATCCTTTATTTTTGCTTTCCTTCCAAATATCCACCCAAACTGGGCGTAATTTTGGCAGGCTTGCCCCTCTTTGTGGTTGGGCAGTTGACAGAGTAAGTTCTATACTGCTCCAATCTTCACCAGTTCTTTGAGAAACTGAGCCATATTGGATAATTTCAAGCCGTTGCCCGTCCTTTGTTGTCAGGCGTGCATCATATATGGGGCGCCATGTCGCATTTGTTACTTGATAGCTAAGCTTAACTTGCATTTTTGTATCTTGGCTAACTTCTACTGGAATATTAACTATATATGAGCTTTTGCTACCCCGTCTAAGTTGGCTTAGTTCCCGCCTTATTTTATTTGCCTCTTTATTTAGCTCCCGCTTTTTTATTTGTAGTTCTAAATCTGCTTTACCAATATCTGATATATTTTTAAATATTACTTCAGCCGCAGCACTCCATTCATTTGTATTTAATTTAAGTTCTGCAATTGCCTCATCACTACGAAGATTTGCTTGCTTGGATAGATTTTTTATAAAATTTTTCTTACTTGTAAGCGCTGCTTGAACGGCATTTGTTGTTTTAATTTTATCTTCTATTTCTTGTAACTTATCATTTAGAGCTTTTTCTTTTTTATCTATAAGCTCTTTTGACATTACCATTTTATGAGAAACAGCGCCAAAGATGACTTTTCCACCAAAAGACTCTCCTTTTACTCTAATGCTATCTGTCATAATATTATTTGTAAGCCCTTTGAATATAAGTGCATGAGTGCCTTTTGGTATATTTATGGAGGCCTCTCTTGTAACGGTTGCTCTATTTTTATAGACCGTTGCCTTTGTGATTTTACTAAATACCTCAAATTCTTTAGCCTCTAGCTTGGCTGGTATAAATAAAGTAATAAAAATAAATAAAGGTAAAATAAAGCGAAACATTTTGAAAATTCCTTTTAAAAATTAACATTGCTATAGTCGTGTATAATAGTAAAATAAATAATAATTGAAAGGAAGATAAATCATGGATAAATTTTTAAGATTTACAATTTACTTCATAGCTTGCCTGCAAATAGTCGCAGCAGTTATCGTTTTTATTGAAGGATATAGCAAAATAGATATGTTGGTTGCTTTTGCTATTTTAATATTGCCTATTTTAGTTATATTTTATCTATTAAAAGGTCCTGACAGAGAAGAAAGAGAATTAAAAAAAGAAGTAAATAAAGCCCGCCTTAGAAAAGAATTGGATGAGTTAAAAAAATACATTAAAAAATGATAAAACTAATAAAAACTTGTAAAGAATGGCAAGAAATTAAAAGAGAAATAAAAGGCTCTATAGGCTTTGTTCCAACTATGGGGGCGTTGCATGCTGGACATATATCGCTAATTGAAAAAGCAGCTCTAGAAAGTAACAATGTTGTTGTTAGTATATTTGTAAATCCAACCCAATTTAATGATAAGAAAGATTTTGAGCTTTATCAAAGAACCGTAAATGAAGATTGTAAAAAACTAGAAAATATGGGTAATATTTTTGTTTTTGCCCCTAGTGAAAAAGAAATTTATCCCTGTAATTATGAAATACGCGTAACAGAAAATAACATTGCCAATATACTAGAGGGAAAATTTAGAAAAGGACATTTTGACGGAATGTTAAGCATAGTTTTAAAATTATTGAATATTGTGGGAGCAAATAAAGCATATTTTGGAGAAAAAGATTACCAGCAATTACTACTTGTCAAAAAGATGGTTAAATCTTTTTTTATTGATACAAAAATTATTGCTTGCCCAACTGTAAGAGAAAAAAGTGGGCTTGCTCTTAGCTCTAGAAACTCTAGGCTGTCTAATGAAGATAGAAAAAAAGCTGCCTTAATTTACAAATATTTAAGCAACTTTAACCTAAATATACAAGATATAGAAAATAAATTAACCAAAGCAGGCTTTAAAATTGAATATATAACTGAAAAATGGGGAAGACGGCTAATTGCGGCTCAAATATCTAACGTAAGGCTAATTGATAATGTGAAAATAATAAAATAGGTGTTTTTTATGCTACTTTGTCTGGATATCGGAAATACTAACATAGTTGGAGGTGTTTTTATAGATGGTAAAATACAGCTTAAATTTCGCTATGCAACCACTATGCTTGGCACATCTGATCAAATCGGAGTTTTTCTTTACAATATTTTTCAAAAAAATAATTTGAATTTGCAAAAAATAGAGGCGATTGCTGTATCATCTGTTGTGCCTAGATGTGATTTTTCCATTCGTCATATGGCAACAAATTATTTTCCAAATGCCAATTACTATAAGCTAAATTATAAAAATATTGCAAAGTTACTAAATATAAAATATCACAATCCCAAGGAAGTCGGAGCTGATTTGCTAGCAGGGGCAATTGCTGCTGTTGAAATTTATCCAAACAAAAATCTAGTAATAGTTGACTTGGGAACAGCAACTACAATTACTGCTGTATCTAACAAAGGAGAATTTTTGGGCGGTACTATAATGGCAGGGCTAAAACTTGCCGTTGATAGTTTGACTAAAAATGCAGCAAAATTAACTGAAATAGATATAAAAATACCTAAAAATTTTTTAGGCAGTAGCACAAAAGCATGTATTCAAAGTGGGATATATTTTGGTCATATTGGTGCTATAAAAGAAATAATTGGTGGTTATAAAAAAGAAGTATTTAATAGTAATAATATAAAAATTATTGCCACAGGCGGGTTTGCTCAGCTTTTTAAAAATAAAAAAATATTTGACAAAATAGAATATGATTTAATTCTTTTAGGCTTAAAAAAAGCATATGAAAGTAGGTAAAATATGAATTTACGTGATTTAGAATATTTAGCTACGACAACAGAGCTTTGTAGTTTTTCTAAAGCTGCGGAAAAATGCAATACCTCACAACCGACAATTAGCTCACAAATTAAAAAGATGGAAGAATATTTAGGGGTGAAATTATTTGAACGCAACAATAAAAAAGTAATTCCAACGGAAATAGGACTAAAAATAACAGAACTGGCAATAAATATACTACAAATAGTAAGGACAATGGAAGAAACAGCAAAGCTTGCGGCCGACCCACTAGCAGGCTATTTTAAGCTAGGTGCTTTTCCAACTTTAGCTAGTTACATATTCCCTAAAATTGTTCAACAAATACGAGATGATATGCCTAAATTGAAGTTAGTTCTAATTGAAGAAAAAACAGCAATTTTAATAAATAAACTAAAAGAAGGTAAAATAGATGCGGCTTTTCTGGCTTTGCCAATAAATGATGAAATACTAGAGTTTAAAGAGCTTTTTGAAGATGAATTTTTGCTTGCAGTTCCACAAGGACACCGTCTGTCCAATAGAAAAAGAATAAACGCAAAAGAGTTAAAAGAAGAAAAATTGCTTTTATTAGAAGATGGTCACTGTTTGCGTGATCAAGCATTGGAATTTTGTAAAGAATATGGCAGTGAAGAAAATAATGAATTTAGAGCAACAAGCCTAGAAACCTTAAGACAAATGATAAAAGCTGGCACAGGCGCTACTTTAATGCCTAAACTTGCAATATATGAAAATGAAAAATCCATAAATTATATTAAATTTTCTGCCCCAAGCCCTAAAAGAAAAATAGGCCTTGTTTGGAGAAAAACAACCATTAGAGGTGAAATAATAGATAAAATCTGTAAATATATTAAAGCATAAATAGTTTTTTATAAAACTTGAAATATCTTAATCTAAAATTAACATCTAATACCTAAAATACACTCTCATAGGGTGTAATTTTACAGCTCATTAACCTAGATAAAATAATAAAATAAATTAGGAGATATTATAGATATGGCAAAATACGCTGTTGAACCAACTAATAAAGAGCGCCATTTTGAAGATAGCACTTTTATTGTTAGTAAAACTGACTTAAAAGGAATAATTTTATACGCCAATGATATATTTCTTGATATTGCGGGCTATGAAGAAAAAGAAATTCTAGGACAACCACACAGTATTTTAAGACATCCAGATATGCCAAGATGCATTTTTAAGCTTCTTTGGGATTATTTATCAGAAGAAAAAGAAGTCTTTGCTTATGTGAAAAATATGTGCAAGAATGGAGATTATTATTGGGTTTTTGCCCATGCAACTCCATCTTATGATGAAAATAATAAACTTGTAGGTTATCATTCTTCCCGTCGGGTTTCAGATAGAAAAGCACTAGAAATAATTGAACCACTATATGCAGAATTGTTAAAAATAGAAAATACAACATCAAATAGAAAAGAAGGTATGGAAAAATCTTATCAAGCATTATTAAACATATGTAAAGAGAAAGGAATGGAATACCATGAATTATTGTTCTCTATCACAAGCTAAAATTTTAAGTTTTATTGGCTCAGCTATCATTTTTATATCTTCTATTTTAATTTTAGTTAAATCAGGACTATCATTACCAGTTTATTTAGGATTTATTACAGCTGCTATATTTCTGTATATAGCAATATCAATATCTAAAATATCAAATGGTATGCAAGAAATATCGTCTGCCATGCAACTGGCATGTGATGGTGATTTGAATATACGTTTGCTAAATATTAGTGAAAAACATAAAGATATTCAGGATTTATCTCATAAGATAAATAAGTTTTTAGATTTAGCAGAGGCTTTTTTACGGGAAACAGATGGTGCTATGTCCGCAATTATGAATGGAAAAACCTATCGCCGTATGATAGAAACTGGAATGCCTGGAATATTTTTACGATTTACCAAACAAATAAACGGCGCAACTATTGCGGCTGAACAAGAACGCACAGGCTTTATGAAACTTACAGATGATTTTGAAGGTAAAGTGCTTGGAATGGCAGAAAGCTTAGCAGGGGCAGCAGAAGAATTGCAAGCAACTTCGGCTGAGATGAATAGAAATGCGGACTTAACCTTAAACACTACGGGAGATGTGAGAACTGCAACCGAATCTGCAGCTGAAAATGTACAATCAATGGCAAGCGCAGCAGAAGAACTATCTTCTTCTATTAATGAAATTGCTAGTCGTACAACAGAGGCATCACAAAAGACTCAAACAGCGGTTAGCACTGCAAATAATGCAAATGAACAAGTTAAAAATTTAGAACATGCTGCAGAAAAAATCGGTGATGTTGTAAATTTGATTACAGATATTGCAGAACAAACAAATTTACTGGCCTTAAATGCAACAATTGAAGCTGCACGTGCGGGTGACGCAGGAAAGGGATTTGCTGTTGTTGCAAGTGAAGTAAAAAGCCTAGCTGCGCAAACTGCAACTGCTACCCAAGAAATTGAAGGACAAATAGCCTCTATTCAAGAACAAACAAAAAATGCGGTCAGAGCAATTGAGGAAATCAGCAAAATTGTTAGCGATGTTAACGAAGGCTCTAATACAATTGCAGCCGCAGTTGAAGAACAAAATGTTACAACTCAAGAAATTGCTCGCAATATTCAAGCAGCCGTTCAAAGCATGGATGTTGTAACTCAAGCAACTGGGATTGTAAATGATGCTGCTGCTGAAACTGGAACTGGCGCGGGACAGGTGCAAGAAGCTGCAAATGATGTTGCCAAACAAGCCAGTAGTCTAAATGATGAGGTAAGTGGATATATAGCGCGGGCAAGAAAACAGTAAGCTAGCGGTTAAATCTATTTCTATTTCTTGGAGCTAGTTTTCTTAGGGATTGTTGGCGTTTTGACATTTTATCAAATTCTCTTTTTTGAGATAGTTTTTTATTTTTAGCAGATTTATGGCGCTCAGTTATCTTCCACTCTCTTAAAATATTTACTATTTCATAGTTTGATGAGTTGTTTTTAGCAAATTCTATTAAACTTTCTCCATCTTTTATTTGGTGTTTAATATCTGCTCCTTTTTTTAATAATAGCCTTACTAGTCTAGAATTTTGCAGGAGAATCGCAGTTGTCAGAGGGGATTCGTTATTAAATCCACAAATATTAGGATTAGCATTATTGTTTAAAAGTAATTCTGCCAGCTCTATATTGCCCTTACTGCATGCATAATAAAGAGCTGTTTTTCCATGGCAATCACGCTCATTTATAAAAGCACCTTTTATAATTAGCTTTTTGGCTATACTCATATAATTATTATGTACATAACCAGTACGAGGAGATAAACGTGCCGCCAAAATCAAAGCATTAGAGCCATCATCAATCGTCATATTAATATCAGCATTTTTTTGGGTTAACATTTCAACAACTGGAATATGAGCATATTTAACCGCCTTTATAAGTGCGGTTGAACCATCTTCTTTTTGTAAAATATCAACTTTAGCCCCTGCTTTTAGTAAAGATTCGATCATTTTATAATAAGTTTTATATGTATTGAAAAAAGTCATCGTCATATCAACAATGGAAATATAAATTGCTGTTTCACCTTTATCATTTACAGCATCTATATCACATTTTTTATCTATCAAAATATCTAATATTTCCAATTCTCCATTAAAAGCAGCCGCATGTATCGCGGTGTTTAACTTTCTATTTTTGATATTTATATCAGCCCCTGCTTTTATTAGATATTTGGCTGTTTTTGTATGTCTATTATTTATAGCATATAGCAATGCCGAATTACCAAGACTGTCAACAACGTCAAGTTTAGCCCCCGCCTTTACCAACTTTTTGACAATTTCTAACCTCCCATGCCTTGCCGCCATATGCAGGGCAGTTGCTTTTGCCGAATTTACTATCTCTGTGTTGGTACCCTTGCTTATTAGTAAATCTACCATTTCAACAGAGCCAACATCAGCCGCATAAAATAAAGCACTACCATATTGTTTAGATTCTGGGTGAGTGTCAAAACCATCACTGTCTGGTCTGTATGTTGTTCTGTCCTCTATCTTTGCTATGGAATTGGGTGATATTCCTATATCTAAGAATATTTTAGCTAAATCTATTTTTTTATTTTTAATGGCCCAAATTAGCAAATTTTCTCTGCCTTCATTAAAAACAACAGATAGAATTTCTGGATTTTTATTTATTATTTTTTTTATTTCTTCTGGGTCTTTTTCTTGTAAATCTTTTTCAAAAAACTGAAAATTATCATTTTGGTCTATTTTTGAGCTATTTGGAATTTTTTCCTCTAAGTCCAAAATCTTATCTAGTGTTTCTCGAACAGCATCAAAAGCTTTTTTAAAATCATTTGATTTTTTCATATTTCCGTACAGTTAAGCCCCCGTAAGTTATGGTAATATATTAGAGCAACAAAGACTAGATTATGAGCTAAATATTGTCAAGTTATAAAAAAACCTCACTAGCTTTTAACGGCTAGTGAGGCTTTTTAGATATAGTTACTATACTAGTTAAATATTAGCCAGTAACTAATTTTGCGATAATTGCAACCATTAAAATTGCAGCAATATTGGCAATTTTAATAAGAGGATTAACTGCGGGTCCTGCTGTATCTTTATATGGGTCACCGACAGTATCGCCTGTTACAGATGCTTTGTGAGCTTCAGAGCCTTTACCACCAAAGTTGCCATCTTCAATATATTTCTTGGCGTTATCCCAAGCACCACCACCTGCTGTCATTGAAACAGCAACGAAGATACCTGTAATAATTGTACCAAGTAACATAGCGCCAACTGATTGGAATGCTGAAGACATATCACCAGACAGCCCCCAAACAACTACAAATAAAACTGCAGGCGCTAGAACTGGCAATAGAGATGGAACAATCATCTCTTTTATTGCAGCCTTGGTTAAAAGGTCAACAGCGCGGCCATATTCTGGCTTAGTTTTACCTGTCATAATACCTTTAATTTCTTTAAACTGGCGACGAACCTCAATTACAATTGATGATGCCGCGCGTCCAACAGCCGTCATACTAAGAGCGCTAAATAGATATGGCAACATACCCCCCACAATAAGCCCAATAATTACAAATGGGTCTTCAAGTGGAAATTCAATATCCATATCGGGGAAATAATGTTTTAGCTCCTCTGTATATGCAGCAAACAGCACAAGTGCCGCAAGCCCTGCTGAGCCAATAGCATATCCTTTTGTAACGGCTTTAGTTGTGTTACCAACAGCATCAAGAGCATCAGTTGTTTTACGCACTTCTTTTGGAAGGTCAGCCATCTCAGCAATACCACCAGCATTATCAGTTACAGGCCCATAAGCATCAAGCGCGACAACCATACCTGCAAGGGCAAGCATTGTTGTTGCTGCAAGTGAAATACCATAAAGACCAGCTGCACTAAATGCGATGTAAATACCACCGCAAATAACAATTGCTGGAAGGGCAGTTGCCTCCATAGAAATTGCAAGGCCTTGGATAACATTTGTACCATGTCCTGTTTCAGATGCTTTAGCAATTACTCTAACTGGGCGATATTCGGTTGAAGTATAATATTCAGTAATCCAAATAAGAAGTCCAGTTACACCAAGTCCAGTTAAGGCACAGTAAAATAAGTCCATACCATCAATAGTTGCACCATCTGCCATTTCAATATCAGCGCTCATACCGATTTTACTTCTAATAACCCAGTAAATAAGAGCGCCAGAAACAACAGCACTTACAACAAAGCCTTTATAAAGAGCCCCCATAATATTATTTGTTGGTCCAAGTCTAACAAAGAAAGTACCAATAACAGAACCTACAATACAAAGCCCAGATATAAGCAATGGCAGTTCCATCATTTGGGGAACAAAATTTGCCGCAAATGCCGATGCTGCAATCAACATTGTAGCAACGATTGTAACCGCATATGTTTCAAATAAGTCGGCTGCCATACCAGCGCAATCCCCGACATTATCACCAACATTATCTGCAATACAGGCAGGGTTTCTTGGGTCATCTTCGGCAAGGTCGCCTTCGACTTTACCAACAAGGTCAGCACCAACATCAGCACCTTTGGTAAAGATACCACCACCAAGACGGGCAAAAATTGAGATAAGCGATGCTCCAAAACCAAGGGCAACTAAAGCCTCTAGCACGTGTCTTTGATCAAATCCCATAAAGTTTAGTATGAAATAATAAACAGCAACACCTAAAAGACCAAGACCGACAACTAACATTCCTGTAATAGCGCCTGATTTAAAAGCAACACTTAAAGCCTCACCAAGACTTCTTTGCGCCGCATCAGCAGTTCTTATATTTGCCCTTACAGATATATTCATGCCAATATAGCCTGCAATACCAGATAGCACAGCACCAATTACAAAGCCAATTGCCACTTGTGTACCTAGCAACAATCCAAGTCCGATAGCAACTATAATACCCACAGCAGCAATGGTTGTATATTGGCGATTAAGATAGGCGCTTGCCCCTTCTTGTATTGCCGCTGCAATTTCACGCATCTTTTTGTTACCAGTGCTAGAACCCATAACTTGAAAGCCAGCAATTAGGCCATAAAGCAGAGCAAGAACACCAGATGCAACAATGATTATCTCATTTTGTGTCATTTTCTGTTCCTCATTTTCCTTCTTGTTATCAAGTAGTTAAATTTCAAAATAAACATAAAAAAACATACGTTATAATTAACGTATATTATTTTGTGCTTATCAATTAGCTTGGAAGATTGCAACATAATAGCTTTAATTGCAAGTAATTTTATTCATATGCTTTAATATTGGTAAAATTTATTCTTTTAAAACATTGAGATATATTGCAAGCCATGCTAAAAAATAGTGTTATTTAAAATTTTTAAAAGGTTTTTTGAAACATGACAAATACATCACAAATATCGTCGGAATATATTGCTCCCATTTCTATAGAAGAAGAAATGCAGCAATCCTACCTAGATTACGCAATGAGCGTGATTGTTAGTCGTGCTTTACCAGATGTGCGAGATGGTCTAAAACCAGTTCACAGACGTATATTATATGCGATGCGTGAAGGTGGATATGACAGCTCTAAACCTTATAAAAAATCAGCCCGTATAATTGGTGATGT
>JALTWL010000239.1 GCA_027047045.1 Micavibrio sp. | reverse complement strand
ACTTTTTTGCTATCCTCATTGCCTATCTTTGGCTTTTGAATTTTAAAGTCAAGCTTGCCGTCTTTTACGCTAAGTTTAACTTCTGAGCCATCAAATATTTCACCAGATAGTATCAAACTTGCTAACTTATCTTGCACTTCTTTTTGAATAACGCGACGCAAAGGTCTTGCCCCATAAGCACTATCATAGCCTTTATTTGCAAGCCATTCTTTAGCCTTATCATCAACACTTAAGACTATTTGTCTTGCTGTTAGAAGTTTTTCTAAATCACCAAGTTGAATTTTGACAATATCTTTCATATGTTTGCGCTCTAGGCGATGGAATAGTAATATTTCGTCCAAGCGGTTTAGAAATTCTGGTCTAAAGGCAGCCCTTACACTATCCATAACTTTACTGCGGACAGCCTCAGAAGACTCTCCATCTTTTAAATTAACCAGATATTCAGAGCCTAAATTAGATGTCATAATCAAAACAGTATTTGAAAAATCAACTACTCTGCCCTGTCCGTCTGTCAAACGACCATCATCTAATACTTGCAACAAGACATTAAATACATCTGGATGTGCTTTTTCTATCTCATCAAATAGCACAACTTGATATGGTCGGCGACGAACAGCCTCTGTTAACGCACCGCCTTCTTCATAGCCAACATAGCCAGGAGGTGCGCCTATCATACGGGCAACCGCATGTTTTTCCATATATTCAGACATATCAAGCCTAACCATGGCGCTGTCATCATCAAATAAAAACTCCGCCAAAGCTTTGGTAAGCTCTGTTTTACCAACACCTGTTGGTCCTAAAAATAGAAAACTACCAATTGGCTGATTTTGTCTTTTAAGACCAGCCCTTGCCCGTCTAACTGCATCGGAAACAGCGCTAATTGCCTCATCTTGCCCGATAACACGTTTGCCAAGTGCATCTTCCATATACAATAACTTTTCCCGTTCACCCTGCATCATTTTGTCAACAGGAATCCCAGTCCAACGGCTAACAACAGCGGCAATGTCATCTTCTTTGACTTCTTCATTTATAAGATTTCCATCACCTGTATCTACCTCACTTGCTTCTTTTAATTTTTTCTCAAGTTCTGGAATTATGCCATATGAAAGCTCACCCGCGCGTGTCCAATCACCTTCACGTTCTGCCTTTTCAAGCTCACTTCTTGCTTGGTCAAGCTCCTCTGTTACGCGTTGGGCTGCGTTTAGTTTTTCTTTTTCTTCTTGCCACTTAACTGTCATTTCTGCAGATTGTTTTTCAAGCTCATCTAGTTCCTTTTCAAGTTTTTTAAGGCGGTCTTTACTTGCCGCATCTTTTTCCTGTTTTAAGGCTTCGCGCTCAATTTTTAGCTGCACTATTCGGCGGTCAAGCTCATCTAATTCCTCTGGTTTGCTATCTGCCTCCATACGAAGTCTTGATGCAGCCTCATCCATCAGGTCAATTGCTTTATCTGGCAAGAATCTATCCGTTATATAACGATTAGAAAGTGTAGCTGCTGCCACAATCGCGCTATCAGTAATGCGAACCCCATGGTGCATTTCGTATTTTTCCTTTAACCCGCGTAAAATTGAAATAGTATCTTCAACTGTTGGCTCTTCCACCATTACTTGTTGAAAACGACGCTCTAAAGCTGCATCTTTTTCAATATATTTGCGATATTCATCTAAAGTAGTTGCCCCCACCATATGCAATTCACCACGAGCAAGTGCAGGCTTTAGCATATTTCCTGCATCCATCGCTCCATCAGTTTTACCTGCGCCAACCAGTGTGTGTAGCTCATCTAAGAACAGTAAAACTTCACCTGTGGCATTTTTTACATCGTCAAGCACAGCTTTTAAGCGTTCTTCAAATTCACCTCTATATTTAGCGCCTGCAAGCAACGCCCCCAAATCTAAGGCTAACAGCCTTTTTCCACGCAAGCTTTCTGGCACATCACCATTAACTATGCGAAGGGCAAGCCCCTCAACAATTGCCGTTTTACCAACGCCAGGTTCACCAATTAAAACTGGATTATTTTTTGTGCGACGAGATAAAACTTGAATAGTTCGTCTAATTTCTTCATCACGTCCAATCACTGGGTCAAGCTTGCCTTCCTCTGCCATTTTTGTCAGGTCGGTTGAATATTTCTCTAATGCTTCAAATTGATCTTCTGCATTAGCACTATCAGCAGTTTTGCCTTTTCTCATATCATTGATAGCTTTATTTAAATCAGACGCCGTAACCCCACTATCAACAAGCAATTGATAAGTAGAGCTGCCTTTTTCAACACTCATTGCTTGCAATATACGCTCTAATGTTACGAATTTATCACCCGCTTTTTCTGAGAGTTGTTCTGCTTTATCTAAAATCTTAGCAAGCTCATTTGTAATATGTAGCTGATTTGCGCCCATTCCCTCAACTGTTGGAAATGATGCTAATTTTCTATCTAGCTGGCTAACTAAATCTTGCACCCTGCCACCTGCTTTTTCCAGTAGCTTGCCGATAACCAAGCTATCGTCCATCAGCAAAGCTTTTAACATATGCTCTGGCTGTAGATACTGGTGATTATTGCGAAGTGCATAAGTTTGCGCCATTTGTAACGCGCGACGCACGCGATCCGTCATTTTTTCGAAGTCCATTGTTAGGCCCTCCCTTTCATAATTTATATATTTTATCTTGAGCCTTTTAA
>JALTWL010000238.1 GCA_027047045.1 Micavibrio sp. | reverse complement strand
CAGCAGATGGAGAAGAAGTATATCTAAATTCTATGTGGAATAAATATTGTACAAGATATGTAGATGGTCAGTCTAATAATGGTATAACTGGTTGTCCTACCCCAGCTGTAAGTGGAACTAATGTGGGGGAAGATATAAATGCTTCTAATTTATTTAAAGATACATACGATGTAACAGATGTAGAATTGAAAAATAATGTAGATGACTTTATACGTAATATTTGTGGTGTCATACCAATACAAAGGGTACAGGCAGAAGTCATAACAAATACTAAAAAAGGTCTAGAAATATTCATAGATGGAATGTCAAGGATAGCACAAGAACAGCTATGTTATACAGCACTTTATCATATACAATCAAAACGTGTGCCAGGTAGCCATATGTATAATGAAATACTTCCACATGCAGCAAAGGCTGGAATAGATGTTAGCAGTCTTCCCGCGAACCCAAGTTGGACAACAATTGAGGATATTGTAGAGGCGAGTGTCGCTGCTGACTTTCAAACACAACTAATTGATGAGCCTGAGGCTGTTGAGAAATTTTTAGTTGTGCCAGACCTATATGCCAGAACATTTGGGGTAAATGAAATTAAAGATATGCAAGAAAGAAGTAATGCAATATTGGCTGTATTGGGCGCAAGGGAGCTAAGATTTTCAGATAATGAAAGAACATATGACGTAAAACCTAGATAATTACTTTATTTTTATTTAAGAATATTTAAGATTTAAGGGGACTTTAAAATGATAGGTGAAAATAAGCAACCAGTAATAAATAGCTTATTGTCTTGTGTTAAATCTATAGCATCAAAATTTGTAATGGTAATTACATTTGCAACTTTGATATTGGGATTGAGTTTATTTACACCAAAAAATAAGCCAGCTTTAGCTAATGCTGTGCTTCCTTCTTTTTGTCCACCATTGGGTGGTGGTTGTGGATGTGCTGTTACAGGTCAAACTTTTTCAATACAAAGAATTTTAGATTTCTTTTCATCTCAACTTACAACAAGAATTATTAACAGAATACAAGATTCTATTAGGGAAACTGTCACAAGGGAAATAGGATTTGATATTTTTGGCACCATAGATAGCATCTTGGAAGGCAATATGCAAAATTATTGGACGCAGATGTGGGAAGTACAAATAAGACCATCATTTCAAGCGTTTACCGCACAATTACATACTATTAGGACAGAGCAATCAAAAACTATAGGTGCCTTTATAGATGGACAAAATTTTACCTTTGTTCAAAATAAAATTCAGCAATCAGAAATAGATGCTAGCCGCAAAGTTAAACCATCAGAACTTACTTGTATGGCAGCAACACAAGCAGGAGGATTTTCTAGAGCAAATAGTTTTGTAAGAGCTGTGCGTTTTGGTATGGAAGATGAAAAAAATAATATGGGATTAAATACGGCAAATACTTTGGGGGCAGAAGGAAAAGGTGCTATTCAATATAGTAGATGGCGTAATTTTTTAAATATCTTTTGTGATACAAGATTAAATGCTGGACAGTTGTGTGCTAATGATGGCTTAAGACCAAATGCTGATGTAATGCCCACAGCAACGCTGTTGAACCCTTTAACTATAGATATAAAAGATAATGCTATTGGAAAGGCAGCAGAAACAGCTATGGATAATTTGGCAGGCTTTGATATGTTAGATCCAATGCGTCCTAAATCTGTTTTAACAACAACAGGGCGAAGATTTATGCTTGAGCGAAGGGCGCTTTTGGCAAAACGTGCTGCGGCTAGAAGTGTAAATATGCTTACCTCGCTTGGGTGGAGAAGTAGGGGCAGTAATATGAGTGTGTGGGTTAGGGAGTTTAGTAATAAAACAGGTACTCAAATACCAGTATCGGCAGACCCTAGTTACTATGAGGTTATGAATTCAATTACAAAATATAAATTTTTATCTGGTAGGTATGGTGCTGAGTTAATCCAAGATCCATTGAATATTGAAAGAGAAAAGCTTATATCTTCTTCTCTTTATTTAATGCAACTTCGGGATTATTTTGAATTACTAGAAAGAGTTGCTCTTACAGCTGCTGTTGATACATCAATAATGCTTGATGGCTACGTAAATGCTGGTGGTGGCTTTGAGGCGGTGGTAAGACCTAAATAATATATTCCATAGGGAGCAAAACATGAGAGTAATGCTAAATATAGTAAGTAAAAATACAAAAGTTACTTTATTTTTTCTTTTTTTAGTTGCTTTGATGTTGGTTTTCAGCTCTAAGCGTAGTTTTGCGTGTGAAACGGCTGTTCAAGCTGGAGCTGCTGGAACTATTCCTCAAAATCTCATGCAAAGAGGTTTTGATTTGGTAGCATCTGCCGTAATGTCATTTGTATCTGATAATTTGGGGGTTTTTGCAGATGGTATAATGAGCGATGTAAGAAATGCAGATAGACAAAACCGCAATCAGTTAGATGGTCTTTGGGATGCCTGGAAAAATAATTTAAAATCTATGGCAGAACAGTTGAGTGTTGCTCAAATTGATAGAAATAGACAAGAAGGCTCTTTCTTTGATGCTCAAATACAAGGAATGGTGGCACGCGATATAGAAAAAAAAGAACTACAAGCATTTAGAAATTTTGCTACTAGTGATAAAATGTGTGTTGTTGATAGTGTTGCTCCGCATGTTTTAAAGTCTTTTGAGGTTAGTAAAGCAATAGCTGCAGCTGAAGAAAATAAAATTTTTGCTGGTGATGTGGGGATGGGGGCTTTAAATATGCAAGGCACATATAGTGCTGAGGGTAGGGAGTATGCTTTAAATAGAAAGCTAGAAATTCTAATGGATAACTATCGCGATCCCAATTACAATGCTGGTGAAGTTCCAATGGGCGCATTTTCTACACGCATAGGAAACCAGTATAATGTAGCCAAAACTATCTTTGGTAAAGATACAATAGATTTAAATGATGCGGATAATAGACAAGATATAGAAATATTTACTAGCCTAGCTTTAGGCTGGCCTGTTTATGACCCAATTCCACCAAACGCAATCAATGATACGTCTGTACAAGAAAAGGTATTGAAAAGGCGTGTTTATCAAACAAGATTAAATAACTATGTAGGGGCTTTAGTGGATCCGGTGGCAAGACGTTCAAGTGTTGTTGCGTCAAATGAAGTTGAAGCAATAAGACAGGCAAATGGTGTTTTAGCAGCAAATATTGCAGAGCGTCCAAGTTATCGTGAAACTCTAAAAGCAAGACATAGACAAATGTGGTCACCAAGATATATGAAGGATTTAAATGAACCTGCTCATGTAGCAGAACAAAAACAAGTTGATATGTATGCTATGAAAATAATGGATTTGCAAGATATGATTTGGAATATGGAACGTATGGGAATGATATTTGCATCTAGATTGGGTGAAAGGCTAGATGGGCTTACTAAGACTAGTGTTGGCACTGGTTTAGATATTGATCCAAGATAATGGGGGTTTTTATGTATAAAAAAATAAAAATATTGGTAGCTGTTATCATCATATCTTTTGGTTTTGTTATTACGGTACCAAGCAAGCCCGCTTATTCTTGTGAAATTGCGGCTACAGCAACTGCGGCAATAGCTGACTTTTGGAGAAGTAGTATTGGTAAAGTAATTGCTTTTTTGAACCAAACGAGAAACTATATAGAAGATATTATGAATAAAGCTCAATTTGAAGCAGTTGAAAGACTAGGAGAGTTTGACCAAAATATTAGAGAGTCAATAGGTGATGATTTTTGGTCGGCATATTTCCCTGATATGAGAAGTCAAACTAAACAATTGCATGTAGCAGAAATAGAACAGTCTAGAACTAGATGTTCTTTTGCAGATGCGGAAAATCAAACTAATTCTCAAAGAGATAAAAGCGCAGAAGAAGCAAATGCACATAGAAGATTTAGAATAGATAGCACAACATGTCAGGCAGAAAGTATAAAGCAAACACTAACAGAAACAAAAAAACTGACACGCGCAATAGCTAAAGCGGTGACTGCAGGTGAGGAAAATAGACTTGATGGTCGTGTAGGTTCTATTTCAGCCGAGGGTCCAGAGCGTGAGGCCTATTTATTAAACCAAAAGATAAATACAAATTTTTGTATAGATGGGCAAAATGGCTGTACGGGTAATGGGCCTCGTCCAATGGGGCATATCTTGATTACTAATTTAACTGATGGAGCTCAAAAAACTATAGATTTAACTATTCCTGAAAATAGAGTAATGGTTGAAACCGCTGCTGCTAATTTTACAACACCTACTTCTCCACCAAAAATACCAGCAGATGTGGCAAGTAGTAAAAAAATAATGGAAGAAGTTGTATTTAAGCGCCGACCAATGCTTGCACGTAAATCTATGCTTAATTACATTATAGGTAAGAATTTGGGTGAAGCGGTTAGTGGTAATTATAATCCATTGGTTGGTGAAACACGCGAAGGCTCAAATATACATCCGTCTAGATTATCCGCCAATCCAAGTAAAAATTCAATTTTAGAGGCAATGCGGGAAAGACTGCTTTCTAATATGTTTGTAAAAAGTATAATAGTTGATCCAGAAGATTTGCTACGCAGAATGGCAACTTTTAAGGAACAACAAATGCGTACATGGTTAGAAATCAAAGATATAAATGAAGAACGTTTGGCGCTACTTGCTTTAATTCTTGGGCAGGAGCTAACTAATGATAGAATTGGTAGTGGAAGTGCAATGGTTTCTAAGCCTAGATAGAAAATATATAGCTTTTAATAAAATTAAGAAATAGTTAATATTTATTTGCGTGTAAGGTTAAACTGAGATACAATCATAATGCAGAGATGTTCATTTTCTGTGTTCGGATATTTTTTCATTGCTGTGTAGTTTTTAATATTTAAGAAAAAAGGGTTTGTAAACTTGGATAGTTTGTTTGAGGCATTTAAAAATTTAGGCCCTGCAAAATTAGGGATTATGTTGTTGTCTTTAATGGGGCTGATTGTATTTTTTATATTCATTGCTGTGCGCTCAACTGAGCCTAGCATGTCTTTACTTTATAGCAATTTATCACCTAGTGATTCAACAGCTATTGCTGGGAAATTAGACCTTGCAAAAATACCATTTCGTATAGAAAAAGATGGTAAAGAGATAATGGTAGCATATAAATATGTGGGCAAAGCAAGAATGCTTTTAGCAGAAGAAGGTCTACCAAGTAATGCATCTATGGGGTATGAACTTTTTGATAAACAACAAAAATTTGGCACTACAAGCTTGGTACAGAATATAAATAAATTACGTGCATTAGAAGGTGAACTTAGTAGAACCATTAAAACATTAGATATAATACAAAATGCAAGAGTGCATTTGGTACTGCCCCAAAGAGAATTATTTAGCCAAGAAGAAAATCCAGCAACGGCTAGTGTTTTTATTAAACTTAGAAATTCAGAGAGATTAGAAAAAAATCAAATACTCGCAATACAGCATTTAGTGGCTGCTGCTGTACCAAAATTAAAACCAGAAAATGTAGCTCTAGTTGATAGTAACGGCAGTCTGCTTGCAACCGGTAGCAACGATTATGATAGTGCTTTTGGTGGTGATGCTAATTTGATGCGCCTTAAATATGAGAAGAATTTAAAGACTAGCTTAGAAGAAATGATAGGCAGAATAGTTGGTTATGGTAATGTTAAGGTTACCGTTAGTGCTGATTTGGATTTTGATGTTATTAGCAGTAATTCTGAAACTTATGATCCAGAAGGGCAAGTATTGAGGTCTTCTAGAACTATTAGTGAAGATGAAAAAGATACAACCGGCAACAATGCGGCAGTGACTGTAGAAAATAATTTACCAGGTTTACCCAATTTGATGGATACAGGACTTGGTGAGGCTGGCTCTTTTAGAAATAGAAGTGAAGAAATTGTAAATTATGAAATTAGTAAAACAGTTGAAAATATTGTCAGAGAAACGGGAGAAATTAAAAAACTCTCAATAGCTGTACTTGTTGACGGTAAATATGAAGAATTACTCCCACCCGAAGATGCAGATGAAAATGCAAAACAGGAAAAGAAATATATTCCAAGAGATAAGGCTGAGCTAGATAAAATAGCATCACTGGTTAAAGCTGCTGTTGGCTATGATGAAATTAGAGGTGATAAAATTGAAGTTATAAATATGCAATTTGCCAATATTGAAACCATAGATGATAGCGCAAATGAAGACTTGATTTTTGGTATTTTAAGACGTGATGAGGTAATGCAATTCGCAGAAACTTTAATGTTAAGTGTAGTTGCTTTATTGGTTGTTCTTCTTGTGCTTAGACCTCTGGTTAATCATATTGCGCTTGCCGCGCAATCTGTAAGCGAAAGCAAATTAAAAACAGAAGCAGAAACTGCTACAGTTAGTGGGAATATCAGCAAAGTTTTAGAAGATGAGGAAGGGGACATTGTTGAGGGTGAAGATGGTGAACTGGACATGCAAAATGTTGAAGGTAAGGTTAAGGCTTCAAGTTTGCGTAAGGTGAGTGAACTTGTTGAAGGGCATCCGTCAGAGGCAGTATCAGTAATACGTAGTTGGATGACACAGGAGGGGTAAAATAAATGCGCATCAGAGAAGACTATCGGGCTTTAAGTGGTGCTGAAAAGGCAGCAGTTCTTCTTCTCGCTTTGGGAGAAGAGCAAACAGCTCGGGTTTTTGAACATATGGACGATGATGAAATAATGGAAATATCTCAGACCATGGCTAATTTGGGTAAAGTTAGTGCAAATGTGGTAGAGCGACTGTTGGTTGATTTTTCTGAAAATATATCCTCAACAAATACTCTAATTGGAACTTTAGATAGCACAGAACGTTTACTGGAAAAGGCTCTTGGAAAAGAAAGAGTCAACAATATCATGGAAGAAATTAGAGGACCTGCTGGTCGCACTATGTGGGAAAAACTGGGTAATGTAAATGAAGAAATACTTGCAAATTTCTTACAAAAAGAATATCCGCAAACAGTGGCTGTGGTTATGACTAAAATAAACCCAGAACATGCAGCAAGAGTCCTGTCTATACTGCCAGAGGGATTTGCTATGGAGGTAATAATGCGTATGTTGCGCATTGAAACTGTACAAAAGGAAATTCTAGAAGATGTTGAAAAAATTCTAAGAACTGAATTTATGTCTAATCTAGCAAGGACAAATCGTAGAGATTCTCATGAACTTATGGCGGACATATTTAATAATCTTGAGAGAAATATTGGTAATAAATTTATGGAGGCTCTAGAAGAAAGAAGCCAAGATTCCGCAGAAAAAATACGTAATTTAATGTTTACATTTGAAGATTTACAGAATTTAGACCCAAGTGGAATTCAAACTCTTATTCGCTCAGCGGATAAAGAAAAATTACCTATTGCTCTTAAAGGTGCGACTGAGGAAATGCAGGATTTATTTTTCTCAAATATGTCAGAAAGAGCGGCAAAAATTATGCGTGAAGATATGGCAGCAATGGGACCCGTTCGCTTAAAAGATGTAGAAGAAGCTCAATCATCGCTAGTTACGACTGCAAAAGATTTAGCAGATAAAGGAGAAATTACTATTGCTAGTGGTGATGCAGAAGATGAACTTATCTATTAAAAAGGTTGTAAATATTTATGGTTGAAGGTGATAAAAAACAAAAATTTATGTTTGATGCCAGAAATTTTGATACAGATAGTTCAAAAGAAGATGAAATCCCACCAGAGCCCACTTTTACAGAAAGTGAAGTTGAAAAAATAAAATTAGAAAATATTGCTTATGGCAAAAAAATAGGCTTAGAAGAGGCTAGCAAAACA
The DNA here is from genome assembly GCA_027047045.1 of Micavibrio sp. Classification (GTDB taxonomy): domain Bacteria; phylum Pseudomonadota; class Alphaproteobacteria; order Micavibrionales; family CSBR16-224; genus JAJFGX01. Next base: position 4,497 of record JALTWL010000238.1, on the reverse strand, counting down.
AGGGAAGAAGCATTACTTGCGTCTTTAAATCATGCAGAATCTTTATTAAAAGAGCTAATCTTAGCTGAAGATAAAAGAGAAAAAGAAAAAAATAGAGAGGTAATAAATTTATCTCTTAAAATTATTCAAAAATTATTTCCTAAATTATTAGAACAAAATAATATTGATGAAATTGAAAATATGGTGCTATCAGCTATTGCCAATAGACAAGAGGAGGCAAGAATAGTAATAACTGTACATGAAGATATTTTAGACTTATTAAAAGATAGAATTGACAATATAAGCAATAAGGCAGGCTTTCAAGGTAAAATTATTTTAATTGCAAATAGTGATATGCTTAAATCTGACTGTCGGGTTGAATGGGCAAATGGTGGTGCTGAACGAAATTGTGAGGCAATATTGTCTGTAATTGAAAATATTTTGTCTAAACAATTACCAACAAGCAGTGTACAATAGCAGTTTTGGAGGTAATTGTAATATGGTGCGTCAAAATGTAATGCTTACAGATATATATAGGGTACAAGCAGGTAAGATATATATAAGTGGTCTGCAAGCAGTTTTAAGAATAGCAATTGTACAACAATGGTTGGATAGTTTTTCCGAGACAAATTCAATTTCCATTATTGATGGTTGTGGAAATGGTGCTTTTTCTTCTATCTGGGAGGAATACAGAAAGGCCAAAAAATATTTAAATGAAAATAATGTTAAATTTTTATCTTCTCTGACCCCAGAAATTACAATTGCTAAATTAAATAATGCTAAATATGGTGGCAATTATGATGTAGTAAATAGATTTTTGTATTTATCTTCTTTTGATGTTGAAAAAAGTTTTTATTCTTTAAGATGCACAAGCCAAAAGCCTTTGGCAAGTGGGTTAGGTGCGGTGATTATTACTTCTGATGACAATATGGGTGAGGATAATATTGTTAATTATAGCGCGACAGAAGAAATATTTGTAAATAATCAAATACCGGTTTTTAAACCAGCAGATATTGATGAGACACTAAGATATGCTGTGCATGCTATGGAGTTGTCAAAATTTTCTAATTCTGTTGCTACAATATATATTGATACAGATATAATATATTCTTATATGTCAGTTTTTACAGATATAAATAATATAAATATTCAAATACCTAAAAAACAAGAAATAGAAGAAATTGAAAGTAAAAATATTAAAAAGGAACAAAGCCATCTATTTGCAATAAAAGAATATATTAAAGCAAATTCTTTAAATAACAGTATTTTTGAAATTGCAGAAAAGCAAAAAAAACGTTTAATTATAATTACTTCAGGTAAAGAATTTAAAGATACTATGCAGGCTTTTAAAGATATAGGAATTACTCAAGAAGACTTGCAAAATGAAGGAATTATAATATATAAATTGGCAGTTATTTGGCCACTTGCTGATGACAATTTATTAGAATTACTAATAGACACAGAACATATATTGGTAATAGACAAATCTAGCAATATTATAAGTACGCAGGTAAAAAACTTACTTGAACAAGGCGCTAGTTATAAAATAAATAAGGTTATTGATAATGTAAAATATGATAAATGCCAAACTTTGTCCCCAAATATTATTGCAGATAAAATTATTAGAATAATGGCAAGATGGCGAAATATAGAAGATTTTCAAGCAAAATTAGATTTATTTGAAGATGCTAGTAAAAGAAAATTAAATACTATTGTCAAGCCAAGACGCCCCTATTTTTGTGCAGGTTGTTCTTACAATATTGCAACAAAATTACCAGATAATTCTCATGCTTTGACTTATGGTGGCTGTGCAAAGATAGCCACATTTAACCAAGAAAATAACCTAAAAGATAGCATGCCCCCCCAAACAGCAGGCACATTATTTGAAAATATGGCAAATAGTGAGGAGCATTTATTTGTAAATATGGGTGATGCTACTTATTTAACGGGTGGGGCAGAGGCTATTAGAAATGCGATTATTTCTGGATATAAAGTAACATATAAAATAATTTATAATGCTGTTGCCGCATTTAATGGTTATGCAGATATAACTAAGGTTCTTACAATAGATGCGCTTGCAAGACAAATTGCAGAAATGGGTATTAAAAATATAGTCATTATTACAGATGATATTGATAAATATAAAGAAGATATCAATTTTCCAACATTCGTTAGATTTGAGAAAAGGGAAGATATAGAATATGTACAAGATGAACTAAAAATATACAAATCTGTATCAGTTATAATATACGACCAGCAATGTGCAATTGCTAAAAAGCGGGCAATTAAAGCTGGCAAAATAAAAGAAAAAAATAAGCATTTATTCATATACGATAGGCTGTGCGATGGTTGTGGTGATTGTTCAGCTCAGTCAAATTGCTTGGCAATTATTCCCAAAGAAACAGAATTTGGCAGAAAAAGAGAAATAAACAAATATATATGTGGGCAAGATTTTTCTTGTTTAAATGGTTTTTGTCCTGCAATTGTAACTATTGATGGGGCTAAGATAAAATCTCCTCAAATTGGGCTAAATATAAAGGAAGATGGCGGTAAAATTATCTTAAATGGCAAAGAAATAGAAATAGAAATACCAAGACCAAATTTGCCAGAGCTGGAAAATGAACTAGAAATTGCAATTGCGGGTATTGGGAGAGGGGGAGTTGCGTCTGTTGCGAATATTTTAGGGCTTGCTGCTCATTTAGAAGATAAGGGCGTTTGTAATTTAGGATATATTGACCTTAACCAAAAAAATGGTACAGTTGTAAATTATCTAAAAATTGGTAAAAAAACAGATAATATTTTAACGGCAAAGATTAACCTAGCTAGCGCAGATATTATTTTGGGGCTTGATGTAATAACGGCTGCAGAGGGACGAATATTAGGATTGTTGCAACCCAGTATAACTAAAATAGTAATCAATAGTTATAAAAATATTACCGCAACATTTCTTAAAAACCCACGTTGGAATGTAAAACCTAAAATTATAATTGAAGATATAGCCAAAATATGCGGTAGAGAGAATTTATACTCAATCAATGCAGGCGAAATAGTAAAACAGCTATTTGGTGATATGATTTTTAATAATATATTTATGTTAGGATATATCTGGCAAAAGGGTATGTTGCCCATATCTTGCGGTGCTGTCATGCGAGCGATTGAAATAAATGATATTGAAGTTGAAAAAAACAAGGCTGCTTTTCTTTGGGGGAGGCTAGCTGCTTTTGATATGAGAGAGCTTAATGAATTTGTTAATATACAAGATTATTTAGCAACAGATATTGACGATATAATAAGAGTAAGAGCAGATGATTTAAAAGACTATCAAAATAAGACCTATGCAGATAAATATCAAACTTTTATGGACAGAATTTTAGAAAAAGAAAAGCAAATAATAGCCAATACTGATTGCTTGTTTACTAGCTTTGTTGCGAAAAATCTTTATAATTTAATGGCTTACAAAGATGAATATGAAATTGCAAGACTATATAGTAAAAAAGAGTTTTTAACAAAAATTAAGGCAAATTATAAAGGCAACTATAAAATTAAATTTAACTTTATTCCTATTTTGTGGCCCAGTAGAAATCCTAAAACGAATGTTCCAAGAAAAGAAGAATATCACAGCTGGGTTTTAATTTTATTTAAAATTTTGGCTAAGATGCGAAAGTTCAGAGCAACCCCATTTGATATTTTTGCTTTGAAAAAACAAAATAGAGAAGCAAAAAAAATAGTCAAATCTTACAAAGAGCTAGTAATTAGAATATTAGAGAATATGAATAATGATAATTATGAGCTTGCAATTAAAGTCATTAGACAAACAGAAAAAATCACAGGTTTTGGGTATGTAAGAGATATATCAATTAAAAAATCAATGCACGCACAAGCAGAAATGCTAAAGAAATTTGAAGATAGTTTGTCTAACAGCAAAGAGCAAAGCAAAGACAGCAATATAGCCGCTTAAATATAATCAACAATTATATTTTTTGATATTTTGATAGGGTTTTTTAGATTTTGCTTGCAAAATATGCAATATTCTTTAGACTCTTCTGAACAGAATAAGCAATATTTTAACTATTTACAAAGCAAGGGGAGTATATCTTATGGCTATTAGCAACCTAAAGACTAAAGATGAAGGTGGGGCAAAACAAAAAGCACTAAATGCAGCGCTTGACCATATTGAAAAAGCATTTGGTAAAGGCTCTATTATGAAACTTGGTGATGAAGGGCAAGCACAAAATATTGAAGCTGTGTCTACTGGTTCTCTTGGTCTTGATATAGCGCTTGGTGTTGGTGGTCTTCCTCGTGGTAGAATTACCGAGATTTATGGACCTGAGAGTTCTGGTAAAACTACCCTTGCTTTGCATGTGGTGGCAGAGGCTCAAAAAATGGGGGGGACTTGTGCGGTGGTTGATGCTGAACATGCGCTTGACCCAGTATATGCAGCTAAACTTGGCTGTGATGTTGAAAATTTGCTTATATCACAACCAGATACAGGGGAACAAGCTCTTGAGATTGCAGATA
>JALTWL010000237.1 GCA_027047045.1 Micavibrio sp. | reverse complement strand
ATATAGAACAACAATTAGCTAAATTAGGAAAAACTCCTGAAGACTCAACTTTAGAAGAAATGGACAAGCTATGGGATGAGGCAAAAATTAAAATAATAACTAAGCCTTAGGTCCTTTTTTAGTCGGTCGTCTTGGCGGATAATTCTTATTGTCTAATAGTGAAAGATTAACCATATTTCTTGCTTTATTTATTCTTTTTTCAAACTCACTATGTATTTGCCCAAAACTTCTAGGAGTTTTACCATTCTTAAAATAAAATACTCCCTTATTTCTATTGACTACACCACGACCAAAAAAATCTATTGGATTCCAATGAGGTTTTTTATGAAGTATCTTAAAAAACTTTTTAGCATTATTTTTTCCAAAAAAATGTACTGTATATAAATTAACGTTAGTTGCTTTTACTTTTAGCTCTTTTTCTAAAAATTCTTTATTTTTGTTAGTAAATTCAATTGCCATTTGTGTTGATATTGTAGGGTCAAAACGCATATTTAATATACGTCTTTCTTCTTTTTTGTTTTTAACATATAGCAAATGTGGGTTGCCTTTCTTACCCTTTCTAATCATTTTTGCTTCTTTTTCTAGACCATATTTAGCGCCATAATCTCTAATTACTTCTAACCATGTTTGTTCCAAAAATTGAAATATACCGGTTGCAGTACTAGTACGCGCTTTTGCTTTAGGATTAAGAGAACTTTCAATGGTTGCCAATAACAGTAAATATTCAGCATCTATATCACTTCTATGACTAGCAGCAATAATTTGCTTTTGTACATCTATATTTTTAAATTTTCTTATATTCTTACTATATACAGTATCGTACAAATCTGCATCTAAAGGTACGATATAAGGATTAAATTTTGTGCTTGTATAAGAATTTGTTGAATTATTGATAAAAGATGAAGATATATGTGAAGTATCTTCAGTAATATTATTGTGATAATCATCATTTGTGTAGTAAAGATACGTGGTGGGAGCAGCAAGTAAAATAAAAACCTGAGTCAATCTAGAAAAAGCATCTACAAAATCACGCTCAACATATCCTATTTTAGCATATTTATTAAATATATTCTTATATTTTTTCATTAATACCTAAGAAGAAAATTACCTCATACACTATTATAACTCATCTTTACATAGATGGTCAATTATGATTTTAAATTAACTCTTTTTGTTTAGTCATTTTTTTCAATTTCTTAGTAATAATATTTCTTTTTAGTTTTGATAAATAATCTATAAATAAAATTCCGTTTAAATGGTCTATTTCATGTTGAATACAAGTAGCTAAAAGCCCGTTTGCCTCTAAGAATTGCTCTTTACCATTGCGGTCAAGATATTCTAATTTTATCTCTTTGGGGCGCTCTATAGATGCAGTAATATTTGGTACAGATAAGCAACCCTCCTCATATATATTCATTTCTCCAGATTGCCAAACAATATTAGGGTTTATTAAAAATATAGGATTTTTTGTTCCATGTTCTTCTGTTTGTTCTATGTCAACAACAATAACTCTATTTGAAATACCAATTTGTGGTGCTGCAAGCCCAATACCATTATCATGATACATAGTATCAAGCATATTATCCACTTGCTCGCATATAGCATCATCAATAGTTGTAACATCTTTTGCAACTTTTTTTAAAATAGGATTGGGGGTAGTTAAAATAGGTAAAATTGCCATTTTATTCTTATATAATTGTTTAAAACACTAATTTCACTATATATCCAATATTTTATTATCCTTGTCAACTCATAGATATGAAATATTGCATTGCTTATTATTTTTTGCTATAAAACATATCAATAAAAACTATTATAGTATTACTTGTTACAAAATGAGGTAATAATGTCTAGTAATAAAAAAGAACCAAAAACTTACTATATCCGTATGTCAGAAAAGGTAGATATAGATAGAATAGTTGAATTTTATAAGAAAAACCAACATAGCAATGTTAGACAACGTGATTTAGATATATTGAAAGAAAGAGCAAATCATGGCTCTATAGTAATAATAGAAGATGAAGATAAGAATATTGTTGCAGCATCGATATCATATTCTCACACGGTCGAAGAAAATGGAGTTGAAAGCGTTAAATGGGTAGAAGTAGGCTCTACTAGAATTGCTGGACTAAATGGATTTCCTGGGGTGTTTGACTTAATGACAACAACTCAAATATTACGCTCATACTTAGTTGAGCCACCTGAAAATTGCTTTGTGGCTCATATGGAACATGATGTTATACAAAATTTGGCAGAAAGATTAGGTTGGCGTAAAATAGATGACAGTAAAGATATACAGAACGCCTCAGATAAAACTATAAACAACACGGATATTAAAGATAGGTCTGATGACTGGTACCGATTTGGTGTTGAAGGTCTTCCAATAATGGCTAAATATATGGTTGATGCTTGGAAAAAACCTGTGTTAACTAATGAAAAAACTGGTGAGAAAATTAAAATTAGTTTTGAAAAAAGCAGTCTTATAAAAAAATTCAAATATAATATTGAAAATTTATCAAAACAAGATTACGGTTCTGTAGATAAGCCAGATTTATCTAAAGGAATTAGAAGGCATAGAGATAATTGGCTTATTAGAAGATTTCGTTAAATTCAACTTTTAAGAAAGCTACATCATTCAAATGAATTTAGATATTATAGATTATTTTGCTAAAATTGCAGATGAGATTACTACTTGGAGGCAAGGGCTTCACCAAAATCCAGAAACTGCATTTGAAGAATTTGAAACTTCTAACTTTGTTGCAAAAAAACTTGATGAATTTAATGTTAGTTATACAAGAAATTGGGCAAAAACAGGGATTGTTGCTACTATACATGGCTGTAATGGTGATTTATCTGATATAAATAAGACCATTGCTCTGCGTGCTGATATGGACGCACTTGATATTGTTGAAGAAACTGGTCTCCCATATGCTTCATGCACGCATGGAAAAATGCATGGATGTGGACATGATGGACACACAGTGATGCTGCTTGCTGCGGCTAAGTGTCTTTCAGAGCATAAAGATAAATTTGATGGAACTATTCATTTTATTTTTCAACCCGCTGAAGAAAGTGCTGGTGGGGCAAGAGTTATGATAGAAGAAGGTTTTTTTAATAAATACCCATGCAAAGCAATATTTGGAATGCATAATTGGCCAGATTTACCTTTGGGAAAGATGGGAATTGCTATGGGGGCCTTTACCGCATCATCAGATACATTCAATATTAAACTTAAAGGTAAAAGTGGTCATGCTGCCATGCCCCACAATAATATTGATGTAGTTACAACTGCAACAAATATAATAAATGCTTTGCAAAATATTGTTAGTAGAGAAATTAACCCCGTTCAAAATGCTGTAATTAGCATAACAAAATTAAACACTATTGGAAGTGAGAGTGTAAATGTAATGCCAGAATATATCAAAATGGCAGGCACGGTTAGATGTTTTGAACCAACAATAAGAAAAATGATAGAAAATAGGATAGAAGAAATATCTAAATCAATTGCAAATTATAACAAATGCGAAATTGAATATTCTTATAAAAAAGGATACCCACCAGTCATAAATAGTGAGGAAGAAACAAACCAAGCAATTAAAGCTGCTTGCAAGATTGTTGGTCGTGATAATGTTATTACAAAAATTCCACCAACGATGGGGGCAGAAGATTTTGCTTATTTCTTAGAAAAATGCTCAGGTGCTTATATTGCTTTAGGGCAATCAGATGAAAGTAAACAGGCCGCTCTGCATAATTCTAAATATGATTTTAACGATAAGGCAACACCTATTGGTGCTAGCTACTGGGTTAATTTAGCACTTCAACTTTTGCCGCTAAGCTAAGCTAATGAATATATTAAGATTACCTGCAACAGAAATACTCAAAAAATATGAGTGCTGTAACTTGTCCCCAGTTGAGGTAATAAAACAAACCATAAAACAAATAAAAGACAAAAATAAACAACTAAATGCATTTTCTTTGATAATAGATGAGGATATTTTATTAAAACAAGCCAAACTGTCTGAAGAAAGGTGGAAAAATAATAATCCCATTGGCAAATTAGATGGCATACCAACAACAATTAAAGATGGCTATGATATAGCGGGCTATCCAACTAAACATGGCTCATTATTATTAAAAGACGTAGAGCCCGCTAAAGAAGATTCACCATCTGTTGCTCTGCTCCGAGATGCTGGGGCTATATTCATAGGTAAAACAACTTTACCAGAACATGGTACTAGAGGGGTAACTGAAAGCCCACTGACGGGAATAACTAAAAATCCATTTGATAGCAGTAAAACTTCTGGTGGCTCATCTGGTGGCGCTGCTGTTGCAGCTGCAACCAATATGGGGCTTTTACATCTTGCGGGAGATGCAGGAGGCTCTATTCGTATTCCTGCTAGTTTTTGTGGAGTGTATGGTATAAAACCCAGCTATGGTTTTGTGCCAAGAAAAGACCCAAGCTTACTATCACATTTTGCCTCAATTGGAACAATTGTAAAATATGTTGAAGATGCAGCTCTTATGTTGGATATTATTTCGCCAAAATTTAATATTGACGATTATATTGAATATAAATTTTCTAAAAACAAACAAGTAAATATTGCCTTTGCCCCAACTATCAATGACACATATGTTGCCAAAGATATAACGAAATCTGTATGTAACACAGCAAAAAAACTTACAAATATTGCAAATATAGAAGAAATAAAACTAAATATTCCCAATTTAGTTGAATGTTTTAATGCTCATTGGATAGCTGCTGCAAAATTATATATATCAAAAATCGAGCCAGATAAATTAAAACTAGTTGATAAATATATAATTGAATGGAGCAAAAAAGAATTAGATTTATTGAATTATACAAAATATGAAGTTATAAGAAAAAATATAAAGCAACAAATGAATGAATTATTAGCAAAATATGATGCTTTAATTTTACCAACAACACCAATTACTGCCTTTGATACAGGTATAAATGCTCCTACTTTGCCAAATGGTGAAGAATGGCAGGATTGGACACCCTTTACATTTCCAGCTAATTTATCTGGTCTGCCTGCAGCCTCTGTTCCTTGCGGTTTTGATAAAGATAAAATGCCAATAGGATTACAAATTATATCCGCTTATAGTAAAGATGCTCTAGTACTTGCAATATCTAAATTTTTAGAAAATACATAAGCAATTATTTTAAGATTTTTGCATAGGTAGTACGCATATCATCTAAATCTGTGCTATCAGTAAATAATGATACAACAATAAAAACCAAAGAAGATGTAAGCAATGTCCAAGATGCAGCACCAAGCTCTGTAGGAAAATAAGCCCCAAGCGGGGTCATGGCTTTAAGTAAAAATACACTAAGACCTATAATCATTGATACTGTTGCACCTGTGGTACTGGCTCGTTTCCAGTAAAATATTCCAATGACAACTGGTAAAAATATAACTGTTAAACTTACTCCCAAAATAATAAGAGAAAAAATAGATTTTTCCTGTAATGTCAAACTCCAAACATAAATTGCCAGTAACAAAAACATTGTTACCATACGCGCAAATTTGTAATTATCTCGCCAACGCAGACGGGCAACAACACGACGTTTGATAATTTTTCGCTTAATATCATGAGTTACAATAGCACCAGCAGACAGTAGTTGACTATCCACAGTAGACATTCCAGCAGCAAAAGCCGCCACCAAAACAAAAGCGCCAAAATAAGGCGCATTGCGGTTTAAAATAGCTCCAAGCACGCTATCTCCATCTTCCATACCATTGGGAAATAATGTCAAAGCTGACATACCAATAAGCCACGCAATAAAAAATAAAATAAGAAAAACAAACGGAATAATAGCAATAGTTTTTACCAAATTAGTTGCTGAGCGCGCCATATAAGAACGTTGCCACACATGCGGAAGAAAGAAAAAAGACAAACACATAGGAAGATATTCATAATATTTAAAACTAACGTCAAATGTGGCTTTTTCTGAGTGTTTAAGCGTCAAATTATTCATTACCATGTCCCAACCGCCTGCCCATTTTACTGCAAGAAAGCCTGTTATTATTAGAAGTACGGAAAAAATAACTCCTTGTACTGCATCAGTCCATATTACCGCCCGACTACCACCATACCAAATATAAAGTCCAATCGCGATACACATTATGCTAACCCCAACTTCATATGGCACAGCACCATCAGTCATAGCATTAAAAGTTTTACCAACAGCCACCATCTGCGCTGTTGCATAAGGAACAAGTGTTAAAAGACCAATCAGTGCTGCCACAATATGCACTGTTTTAGATTTATAAAAATCTCCCATCATCTGGCTAGGTGTGATATACCCCCTCACCTTTCCTAACTTCCAGAATTTTAAGGCAAGTGGCATCATTAAAACTGGAAGCAGTATAAAGAAAAAAATCCAAAAATAATTACTACCTTTGGTAAAAAATTCAGATGGTCCAGCCACAACCGTTCCTGTTGAAAAAATACTTGCCACCGTTGTTGCAACAAGTGCAAAAGTCCCAACTCCACGTCCTGCAAGGAAATAATCCTCAGTATTTTTTTTTGATATACGATAGGCAAAATAGCTAACACTTTTCATAGCTAGCAAATAAATTGTCAATAATAGTAGAGTAAAACCGACAACACTCATCTTGAATCCTCTGTATCACAGCTACAATTATCCATTTGCGTAGCTAGTGATTTGAAATGTAAAAGATACATCAACCATACCCCAATCATGGCTAATATTGTTCCAATAAAAACTGCAGATAATTCACTAGGAATACCAAAAATTTCCCACGCAATTACATCTATCAAATGTAGTGGTACAAAAACTTGCAATAAAACACCAACAAAAATGACTAACAAAGCTATAAGTAACTTCATGATTTTATTCCATTTAGAAAATTTCACTAACCGATATTAAGGTGATATTTTTATCCTTAAGACTATTTGACCATTCTTTTACTGTATCAATACTAACAGGATAGGGCTGCATAATGCCAATAGAGTAACCACTGCCAATTTTTGCCATTATTTCTAACTTTTCTAAACTTGCGATTATATCATTTTTAGTAGCTATTCTATCTATTTTAATATTAACATTTGCGTAAGGTAATTTCAATTCTTCTGCTATTTTTTTAGTATTTTTATACCCATCTACAAGAGAATCAATAAAAAATAAATCTGTTTTTTGTTTTATATAATCAAATACTGGAAATAGACTTTCTCTTGACTGCATAAAGCCGTCACCCATCCAGTTAATAATTCCAGAATAACCATAGGATTTTTCCATTATATCTTTTAAAAGTTCAATATTTCTAAGATTGCTATATCTAGTTAATAAGGACAGTGGCCCTGAATCATCATCAGGGTAATTTATAGGCTCCATCGGTATTTCTAATAATATTTCATGCCCAAATTTTTTTCCCTCAGAAAACCAATAATTTAATTTTTCTGTATATGGAGAAAAAGCAAGACTAACAGCAGCCGGCAATGTTTCAATTGCTTTTTTAGTGTCTTGTTGCGATAGCCCCAGCTCTGATACTATTAGTGCAATTTTTATTGCTCTGTTATCTATATCTGGTGAAATTATACCAGCAATATTTGCGCGCACATTGTAAGCAGAATCTAAAATTTCTTGTTTTTCAAAAGACTTATCAATAATAAAAAGAACAGAAAATATGAATAAAAAACATAAAATGAAAGCAAAAACAACATGTCCTAAATAAGACTGTAAAAATTGTTTTATTTTATTTTTCATAAATTTAGCCTATAATAGCTATGGCTTTATTTTAATATAAAAAGCCATAGCTTACAAAATTAAATTACTTTTCAACTGTTTTATTAAACATACTTATACCTTTTAATAAGTCAACAGCTCTAGATAGTTGATAATCTTCAACTTTAGTTTTTTTGCTTGTTTTATCTAATAATTTTGATTTTTTATCTTTCTTTTTCTTACTATCTAAAGCACCCTTTAAATCAGCTTCTCTTACATAATCCCCAGCTTTATATTCTGTGACTGCAACATGGTCTACAATTATGTCAGGAGTTATTCCCTTTGCCTGAATAGAGCGACCAGAAGGTGTATAGTATCTAGCAGTTGTAAGCCTCATCGCACCATGCCCCATTAGGGATAGTATAGTTTGTACTGACCCTTTACCAAAAGATTTTGTTCCCATTACAATACCACGTTTGTGGTCTTGCAAAGCTCCTGCTACAATTTCTGAGGCAGATGCTGAACCTCCATTGATTAAAACAACTATAGGAAGTCCTGCAGTTAAATCACCAGGAGTTGCATTATCCCTGCGAACATTGTCTTTTGAACGTCCTCTAGTTGAAACAATTTCACCCTTATCCAAAAATGCGTCTGCAACCGCAATTGCTTGGTTTAAAAGCCCACCTGGATTATTTCTTAAATCTAAAACATAGCCAACTAAATCTTTGCCAGCCTCTTTTTTAATTTCTTTAATTGCTTTTTTTAGCTCTCTAAAAGTTTTTTGATTGAAAGTAGTTACACGAATATACCCTACATTTCCATTTTCAATTCTATATTTTACAGGTCTTAGCTGTATTACGGCTCTGGTTATTTTAACTGTAAGCGGTTCTGTTTCCCCTTCTCTAATCACAGTTAAAACTATATCTGTTCCCACCTTACCACGCATTTTTTTTACAGCTTCCGACAGGCTCATACCCATTACTTGTTCACCATCTATTTCTGCGATTAAATCTCCAGCTTTCATGCCAGCCCTATAAGCTGGAGTATCATCAATTGGAGACACAACCTTAACCAAGCCATTTTCCATTGTAACTTCTATACCAAGTCCACCAAATTCACCCCTTGTTTGAATTTGTATGCCCTTATATTCTTCTTCTGTCATATATTGAGAGTGTGGGTCTAAATTAAATAACATTCCCTTAAGTGCATGTTCTATTAGCTCTTTATCACTAACTTCTTCAACATATTCAGCTCGCACTCTTTCAAAAACATCACCGAATAAATTTAAATAACGATATGTATCATTTTTCATACCCGCAGTTTTTTCTTCTGCAAGTTTAGCAGTATTGGATTGAGCATAAGAAATATCATAATTAAACATAACAATAGAAGCCGCAAAAGATAGCGATAAACCAAAAGCCGATATCCCCATAAGCAATTTATTAGAAAATCTTTTATTGCTAATTTTACTATTTTGTGACTTTTTCATTTTATATATATCTCCTAATTTTTAAATATGTTCAATTACTCTCAAATTTAAAACTACAACACTAATATTTACAAAGAATTAAATTTGCGTCTAGGGTCAATTGGCTTTCCATTGTATCTCAGCTCATAATAAACTTGTGATGCGGCTAAATTGCCGACTATATCACCTGCGGATATTTTATCACCAACCTTTACAGTTATACTATCAAAACCACTAATTAAGCTATGATAATTTTCACCATGTTCCAGAATCAATAATTGCCTAAAATGGCCAAATTTACCAGCAAATTTAACAACTCCATTCATGGGGGATATTATTTTTTTATTTTTTTCTTTCATATCACTTACTTGTAACATAACCCCTCTGCTTTTTACCCCAAGTGCATTTATATCACCAAAATTCATAACAATATCTCCGTTTAATGGTAAGTAAATATTATTTTTTCTCTCCTTAGGCTTATATAAGGTAAATTTTGGTTTTCTTTGCGGTATATTATTAGGTAAAGCCGTTTTTTTTATATAAGTCATATTGCTAATAGAGGCCAATTTTGTGACTTTTTTGATTTCTATATTGTCAGATTTTAATTTTTTTTCTTTTTTTTCATAGCTCAAATATTCTATTAAGATTTCCCTTTGAATATCTGTTGTTATATTTTGTGGTTCAATCAAAGCAATCGGGACTTCTGTTTCATTTATATATTTTGCATTTTGAATAGCAAAAAAAACATTATCTATAGAATTTTGCAATATATCTACATCATTTATATAATCTAGCTCATATTTTTGATTATTTGTTGGAGTTTTAGACAAAACAAAACCAGCGTTAATCATCATAAACAACGCAAAAATAGTTAAATAAAATAGTTTTTTCTTGTTCAAAAACACAGTGATATACTTTAATTTTTTAATTATTTTCTTAAGAACGGTGATAAGGGTGTCCAGCAAGAATTTGCTGAGAACGATAAATTTGCTCTAGTATCATAACACGAACTAGCATATGAGGCCAAGTTTGTTTTCCAAAAGAAAGTAAAAAATTTGCTTTTTTTCTGATATTCTCAGTAAAACCATCAGCACCACCAATTAAAAAGCATATTTTATGTTGCCCTATATTTTGCCAATTTTCAAACTTATTTGCAAATTTTTCACTAGTAAGATTACTGCCTCTCTCATCAAGGGCAATTATAATATTTGGTTTGTATTTATTGATTTTATCTAAGATTAAATTTTCTTGTTGAATCTTATTTACAGCCTTATTTGTGCCTATTTCATTTATAAAGATTTTCCAATTAATAAGAGAAGAATACTTATCTATCAGTGATAAATAGGTATTCTCACGACATTTGCCAACAGCAATAATGCAAATTTCCATAAGAAAAAATAGTCTTAATTTATTTAATTTCAAGAATTTAAGAAGATATTATTATTCTTCATCTTCTGCAAGCTCAAGACTACCCGTTGGGTCTTGCTCTAATAAATCTGCCACTTGCTCATATACATCAGCATTTTCATTCATTTGTTCTGCTAGCGGTTCATTTTGTTCCCCTACATTACGAAAAAAACCCGCAGCATCACGTAGTAGTTTCACGGCTAAATCAGTATAACTTGTTGTAGGCATAATATTTATTCCCTATATTTTAAAGCATTAACAATAGAAATAGTAAAACCATTCCCCCTCAATCAATAAAGACTAGCACAAATAAAAATAATTAGCATAGAAAAAACTAACAAATTTTATCAAAAATCCATTTTAATATTATTTTTCTTACATCTATTTGGGGTAAATTATTTTTCAATATCCATCTATCAACAGCGCCACTGGTTAGTCCAAATTCATCTCTAATAATATTTTCTGTTATATAGCCATTACTTATTAGTTCATATATAAAATGTGCAAATTTATCTGCGTCAATATCATCCGCCCCATTAACAGCTTTGCTAATATCTATAAGGAGCTTATTTTTTCTAATATCTTTAATACTGTCTATTTTATTCATTTTTGCTTTATTTACCTTATATTAAATGCATAGATTTAAAGCTAACATGTCCTGATTTAGAAATTATAATATGGTCATGCACAACTACATCTATAGTTTTTAGAGCTTTTATTAGATTTTGTGTCATTTCTATATCAGAATTACTAGGAGATGGGTCGCCACTTGGGTGATTGTGAACCAATATCACTGCGGTTGCACCAATTTCTATAGCTCTTTTAACGACTTCTCTAGGATAAACAGGGGTATGATCTATTGTTCCTGTTTGTTGTATTTCATCTTTTAGAAGTTTATTTTTTTTATTCAAAAATAATATTCTAAAATGTTCTTTACTTTCATGCGCCATAGAAACATGACAATAATCAAGCAAGCTTTTCCATGAAGACAGTACTGGTTTTTCTTCTAATTCTTCTCTAAGCAGTCTATGGCTTGAAATATAAACTGCCTTAATTAAGGCAACTGTGCTATGGCTGATACCTTTTATATTAGTAAGATTTTTAGGGTCAGCCGCTAAAACCGCAGAAAAACTTCCAAAATGAGCTATTAACTTTTTAGCTAAGGGTTTTACATCTCTTCTGGGGATTGCAGTAAAAAGTAACAGTTCTAAAAGTTCATAATCAGGTATTCCTTCACCATTAGTTTCAAGGAATCTTTTTCTTAAACGTTCTCTGTGTCCGAAATGTGATTTATCAGTCATAACGCTAAGATTTACCTCTACTAAATCAATCATTATAAGGTGGCATATTGTAAGCTTTTGGAGATAATGTAAATATCTCACACCCATCTTTTGTTACCCCTATTGTATGTTCAAACTGGGCAGACAGAGATTTATCTTTAGTGACCGCTGTCCAATTATCATCTAATATTTTAACGTCATATTTACCTGCATTTATCATAGGCTCTATTGTAAAAAACATGCCTTCTTGTAAAACAGTTCCCTGCCCCATTTCACCGTAATGTAAAACAGATGGTTGGGTATGAAAAACTCTACCTATTCCATGTCCACAAAAATCCCTAACGACAGAAAAGCGCTTAGATTCTGCATAGCTTTGTATTGCATATCCGAT